>RFIZ01000167.1 GCA_003695105.1 Fidelibacterota bacterium | reverse complement strand
CCCTCAGGATCCCCAGTCCCCTCCCTGTTTCCGCTGGACCGTGGACGGGACCCGGTCCGACTGGACCGGTCTTCTCGGTGATGTGCAGGTCCGGACGGGTCTGGGGTTGTTGGCCGGCGGACTCTTTCCCCGGCGACTCACTTTCGAGGCCCGCAATCAATTGCTCCAGGCGGAATCCCGGTTGACGCCTTACCGTTCGGTGTCGGACGTCGGCCGGCTCCGGGGAGGAGCAGTCCAGTTCCGGCGCGGAAGAATCCGGTCGGGTGCGATCCTGGCCCGGGAACCCGCCGTCACGGTGCTGTTTGGCGAACAGCGGTCCGGCGACCTCAGATGGGGCGCGACCCTGTTGAACTCACGGACCCCGAACCGCGCGGAAGGGGCCGTTTATGTTTCTTTCATCCGGACGGACCAGGCCATGGCAGGGGAATGGGCCCGGGATGCGGCGGGGCGACCGGGCTGGCTCGTCGCCTACCGGTTGTCCCGGCGTCGTCTCACCTGGACCACCGCTCTCCGTTCCTATTCGCCTCGCTTTCAGCCGGAATTGGGAAACCCTCCCCGCCGGTTGTCCACTCTGACTCCGGGAGAACGGGGCTGGTATGAAGGCGTGTTGCTGCGTGGATCCGTCGTGAGCCTGGAAACCTACTGGGATGTCAGCCAGGAACCCAGTCAACCCCGGCACTGGCGGTCCTCCCTGGGAATCCGGGGTCGGTTACATATCTCCCGGGGCTCACTCCGCTGGTTGTATACCCGGAGCCTCCAACCTGATGCACTGGAGCTGCAGTACACCCCACAGGATCTGGCTCTGAACGCCGCCGGCCGGCGGCTGCGGATCGATCTGGTGCCATCTTTCCCCCGGGGACGGAAACTGATTATTCAATGGATTGGGTTGGAATCGTCGACCAAGGGACGGGCCGGAGCCCTGCGCCTGGAGGGCCGGGTTCCTCTCATAGACAATCCGTTGACGTCTGCTCTCACCTTGTGCCGCACCGGAGGGGCGCCGCTCTACATCTGGAACCTGAATCTGCCCTATGAAATGGGCAGTACCCGATTCACCGTCTCCGCCCTGCGGTGGGAAGTTCGCTATCTCGGGCTTCCCGCCTTCGGCGGACGCTGCGGTCTGCGCTGGGCCTATACCCGCACCGCCCGAACCGGCAGCTGGGAAGGGGCTTTCCAGGTGGAAACGCCGTTGTGAACGCCTGCGATCACGATCGGGACTCCCAGCCGAAGTGCTGGCCGCGTTCGTCTTCGTTCCTTGCAGAATCCGTCGGAGTTTCACCTCCCCCCGTCGTAAACTCCCTCCATGTCTGAACAGGAAATCACACCGATACGAAAAGGATCCGAACAGGTCCTGAAAATCGAATCCCTGGCCTACGGGGGCCGGGGAGTAGGACGCCTGGGAGACTTCGTGGTCTTCGTCGACCGGGCCCTTCCCGGACAAACGGTCAAAGTGTTTCTCTACCGCAAACGGCGGGGATTCGGGGAAGGCCGCATCGTGGAAGTCCTGGAAGAGTCTCCCGACGCCGTCACGCCGCCCTGCGCCCATGCCGGACTTTGCGGCGGCTGTACATTGCAGCACTATCACTACGAAGCCCAACTGGAACAGAAAAAGCTCCAGGTGGAAGACAGTTTACGACGCATCGGGGGCTGGCAATCCGTTTCCATTCAAACAGTGATCGGTGCCGATCCCATCTTTCATTACCGGAACAAAATGGAATTCACCATCTCGCCCCGGAGGTGGATTCCCCGGGGCGAAACGGCTGCCAAACCGGCCGCCTTCGCCCTCGGTCTTCATATTCCCGGGCGCTTCGACAAAGTCCTGGATATCGACGATTGTTTCCTCCAGCCCGAAATCGGCAACCGCATCCTGAACCGGGTCCGCACCCTGGCCCTGCAGCACAGCCTGAAGCCCTACGATCCCAAAACCCACATCGGATTTTTGCGGCATCTCATGCTGCGCTACGGCCACCGCACCGGCGATGTGATGGTCAATCTGGTTACGTCCTACGAGAATCTGGACCTCCTGCTGCCGGTGGTGGAAGACCTGAGACAGCATATCCCCGAGATCACTTCCATTGTGAACAACATCAATACCCGCCGCGGCGACACCGCCTACGGCGAACGGGAAATCCTGTTGCATGGCGACCCCTTCATCCGGGAGGATCTGGGTCACCTCACCTTCCAAATTTCCGCCAATTCTTTTTTCCAGACCAACACGCTCCAGGCGGAACGGTTGTATGCGGTGGTACGGGAAAAGGCCCGGATCAGAGGAACGGAAACCGTCCTGGACCTCTATTGCGGCGCCGGGACGATCGGCCTGTATCTGGCCCGGGAAGCCCGGGAAGTGATCGGGGTCGAAGTCTCTCCTTCCGCCGTGGAAGACGCCCGCCGGAATGCGGAACTGAACGGCATCACCAATGCCCGTTTCCTGCGCGCCAATCTGGACCGCCCTCTGGGCCGGTTGGCGAGGGAGGGATCCCCGGAGCTGATCATCGTCGACCCGCCCCGGGTGGGTCTGCACCGGGAAACCATCGATTCAATCCTCCGGCTGGCTCCGGACCGAATCGTATACGTATCCTGCAATCCCACCACCCTGGCCCGGGATCTTCAGCTCTTTACCGCCGGGGGCTATCAACCCGGGGAACCGGTGGTCGTGGACATGTTTCCCCACACGGCCCATATTGAAACAGTGGTGGACCTGATCCGTCCCCGACATTGAGGACCGACAACTGTGCGGACCGGATGCATACTCCTGTTCCATAGCCAAAGCCCGGACCCGGTGCCTGCCGTCCCGGGAGTAGGTGGTCGTCTCCACCCTGATTCCAGGGTCCGACCCGGTAACACAAGTGTAGAAAGGAATCCATAGCGACCATGAAGACCGTCACCTTGATTCGTCACGCAAAATCCAGCTGGGAGTACCCCCGGATCACGGATTACGCCCGTCCGCTGAACAAGCGGGGAATCAAAAGCGCCCCTCTGATGGGTCAGGATCTGGCCCGGGAAGGGATCACCTTTCAACGGATATTCACCAGCGGAGCCATTCGCACGTACCACACGGCGGTTTTGATCGCCTACGAACTGAGCCTGCCGGTCACCCGCATCCGGGTGAAACGGGAACTGTACCAGTGTTCCGCCGGTAAGCTGCTGTCGTTTCTCCAGTCCCGGAAAAACAAACACACCCATGTGGCCGTTGTGGGCCACTATCCCTCCCTGCCTCAGTTGGCAGCGCTGCTGACGGGCGACCGGGTGGACCATTTCCCCACCTGCGCCGCCATCCGGATCCGGTTTGAAGGGAACGACTGGAGTCAGATTGCACCCGGAACCGGAACCCGCGTTTATTTTCAGTATCCGAAAAACCTCCCGGAGTATCACAGCTCCTGACCGGCCGTGTCGCCCTCCCTTCCAGAGATCCTGCGCTCCCTTTGGCACCGGCGCCTGGGTCTGATCGAACACTGGCGGCCCGCCGTACGGCAGGGGAAGGATCCGGAAGCGCTCCACCAGTTTCGGGTCTCCATCCGAACCTTGCTGTCGATTCATGCAGCTTTTGGTCTGAAGACGATTCACCCGGAGCTGGGCCCCGTTTGTCGCCGGTTGAAAGACATTTTGCAAGCCGCCGGTCCGACCCGGGATCTGGACGTCCAGCTTGTACGGGTCCGGGACCTGGAGGAGGAAGCCGGGAACGATCTGGCAGACTTTCTGGCCGACTGGCGCAGGTTTCTCACTACCCAGCGATCCCGGGCCTTCCGGACCTGGGTGAGTGAACTGGAACGGTTTCCGGACCTGGTCGATCTGAAGCCTGTATCGTCCGAAGCGGAGGAAAGCCGGCACCTGCAGACCTGTTTTCACCATCATCTGCACCGGCGGTCCGACCACATCCACAAGGTTCTTCACGCCCTGAACACCGCTTCTCTTACGGACGAAACCAGCACCCGGCTCCATCGCCTGCGAATTCGGTTGAAACAGGTCCGTTATCCGCTGGCCGTCTGGAACGAATTTCTGGGGGGACGACTGGATCCGGACCTGGCCACGTTCAAACAGTTACAGGACGAATTGGGAACCTACCACGACCAGGAAGTGCACCTGGCCTGGCTGAATGCCTTTTTCCAGCAGACACCCGCCCCACAGACCGGGGCCGGCAACGACTACCTGGTTCAGGCCAGCCAGCGGCGGCAACGATTGTTCCGGCGATTCCGGGATCATTGGCTGGAGGGACAACTGGAAGAGTTCCTCCGCTCCCTCACCTCCCGATTGGAGCCGGAACCGCCGCTCAAAAGCCCTCTTGCCTGAACCGGTGCTCTACGTCTATCTTTCGGCAACCGATTGACTTGTCCATGGATATTTCCAAAGTAAAACCGGAACTGGCTTCCGTCCTGCCTGCCTGGGACGGCGATCCCCGCCTGAAAAAGGCCCTCCGGTACCTGCAACAGACGGAAGAATTGAAGCCCTACCAGGTTGAATTGATCAAACTGCAGAAACACCTGGAACGGTATCAGAAAAAAATGATCATCTGTTTCGATGGTCGGGACGCCTCCGGCAAGGGAGGCACCATCCGCCGGGTGACCCGCTATATGAACGCCAAACACTACCGGGTGGTGGCCCTGGGGCCTCCGAATCAACATCAGAAGACGGAACTCTACATGAAACGGTATGTGGAACATTTTCCCCATGCCGGAGAAATCGTCCTGTTCGACCGCAGCTGGTACAACCGGGCCCTGGTGGAACCGGTCCTGGGCTTCTGCACTCCCAAGCAGTATAAAAGTTTTCTCAAGCACGTCAATTCCTACGAAGAAAATTTCCTGGACGACGACAAGACCATACTGATCAAACTGTATTTTTCCGTCTCCAAAAAGGAACAAAAACGCCGTTTCAAGGCTCGGAAGACCAATCCCCTGAAACAGTGGAAACTCAGCGAAGTGGATCTCCAGGCGCAGAAACTGTGGGACGAATTCACCGAAAAAAAATTCAAAATGTTGAAAAAGACCCACACACCCCAGGCCCCCTGGTGGATCATTCGCTCCAACAACAAACACCTGGCCCGGCTGGAAACCATGAAGGTCATCCTGAATTCGGTGCGCTACCGGGGCCGCAACCGGGAGCTGGACTTTACCCCCAATCCCAAAATCGTGCGGACGGGAGACCAGGAAATCAAAATCATGAAACGGGAAAAGAAAAAACACGGCAAACCCATTTCCTGACGGGCAGCCAAGGGAGGACAGCCATGACAGCAGAGGAACCCCTCACCCCCACACCGGAAGAATCACAACCAGACGCCACCACGCCGGACGAGGTCGCCGCTCTCCCCGAAGAAGAGGAACGGGTCACCATCCGGGTGAAAAAGGCCAAACTCAAGTATGAAAAACAACTGCGCAAATTGCAGATTGAACTGCTGAAATTGCAGAATCATGTCAAGGCCAACGGCGAGCGCATCGTCCTGATTTTTGAGGGGCGCGATGCCGCCGGCAAAGGGGGAACCATCAAGCGGATCACGGAACACCTGAATCCCCGTGGTGCCCGGGTGGTGGCACTGGAAAAACCCAGCGACCGGGAACGGACCCAGTGGTACTTCCAACGCTATGCCGCCCAGCTTCCTTCCGGCGGGGAAATCGTCCTGTTCGACCGTAGTTGGTATAACCGGGCCATGGTGGAACCGGTGATGGGATTTTGCACCGACGAACAGAACAAACGCTTTCTGAAATATGCACCCCTCTTTGAGCGCATGCTGGTGAAAGACGGCATCAAACTGTTCAAATTTTATTTTTCGGTGTCGAAGGAAGAACAGATGCGTCGCTTTGAATCCCGAATCAAGGATCCCCTGAAACAGTACAAAATTTCTCCCGTGGACCTGGAAGCCCAAAAACTGTGGGATCAGTACACCCTGCGGAAATTCGAAATGCTCACCGAAACCAACCGCACCATCGCCCCCTGGACCATCATTCGGTCCGATGACAAGAAAAAGGCCCGGATCAATTGCATCAAGTACATCCTTTACCATCTGGACTACGAAGGGAAAACCAAGAAATCCAAACTCAAGCCCGATCCGGAGATCGTTATTTCCGGGATCGATGAAATCAAGCGCATGGAGGAGACGCTGCTCCGGGGCTACCGCTGAGCCATGCCGCATCCCTTTCGCCTGTTCGGACCCGATCACTGGGCCTCCCTCCTGGTCACTCTGGGACTCTCTCTGGCCTTTTATCTCCGGATACGGCAACGAGGTTGGGTCACTGCAGACCACCGCCGTTTCGAACGGAACCTGGGAGCTTTCATGGTGGCCTACGAAGGATTCAAATTTCTGGTACGTCCCCTCTTTCTGGGCGAACCCTGGCAAACCGTACTGCCGTTGCACCTCTGTCAGTTGGCGGTGATTGTCCTGGGACTCATGCTCATGACCCGGACATACCTCTATTTCGAAATCGCCTATTTCTGGGGTGTGGGCGGCGGTACGATGGCGATTCTCACACCGGACCTGGCCTACGGTTTTCCCGATCCTCAATACCTGATGCATAACCTGACCCATGTGCTGATCTATGCCGGAGTGATTTACGGTCTCACGGTTTTCCGCTTCCGTCCCACCTGGCATTCTTTCGGCGTTTCCTTCGGAACAGCCTTCCTCCTGATGGTACTGGTCTTTCCCCTGAATTACTGGCTGGGGCATGGAGCCAATTATCTCTTCCTCCGGTACCGTCCCCAGGCCGGTTCTCTTCTGGATTTTCTCCCGGAACCTCCCTGGCACATCCCCTATGTGGTGCTCATTGCCCTGGTGATCTATTTCCTTTCCTTCCTCCCTTTCCTCAAAACCGCCATGAAACCCGCTCACGAGTAATTTCCGCCTCTGCCGGGAAGACTGTCCGGAGTTACCATGAAACCACTCGTCTGGAGTTGTCTTACTGTCACCCTGCTGCTGGGTCAATGGTCCACCGATCCGGCTCAGGCGTTGGACCTGGGGAACGGCATTCAGCCCCAGGTGGCCGTCACGCCTGACGGCGGCGCTTACGTGGCCTGGCTCACGGAATCCACCTTTCACATCTATCTCCAGCGCCTGGACGCCAACGGCGTGCCCCAGTGGGCCCAGAGCGGACTTTTGATCAGTTCCCAGCCCGTGGATACCTGGATCGCCATCCATCATTTGAACCTGGCCGTCGATACGGACGGCAATGCCGTTCTGACCACGGTGGACCTGCGCACCGGAAGCTGGAAAATCTATGCCTACAAGGTCAGTCCCGACGGGACGGCCCTCTGGGGCGCCGACGGGATCGCCCTCTCCGCCTCCGGTCATACCAATCTCAGTCCCCGGTTGGCCGTGCTGCCGGCGGACAATTCGGTGGTGGTCACCTGGATGGACGATTATACCGCGCTCCGCCTGCAGCGGTTGGATGCGGCGGGAAATACTCTCTGGCAGAACGGGGGGATTTCCGTTTCCGATCCCAACGCCGCCCTTTTGAATCCCGAACCGCTGATCAGTGACGACGGCCTGATCCTCCTGCAATACATCCGTCAGACCGGGAGTTTCCCGGCGACCCAGAATCAGGTGCTGGTGGCCAAATACGACCTGAACGGAACCGTGGTCTGG
>RFIZ01000166.1 GCA_003695105.1 Fidelibacterota bacterium | reverse complement strand
TGTTCGATGCTGATGGCCGGAGACAGGCCTTCGATGCTGTCCATGTCGGGCTTTTCCATCAGGCCCAGAAACTGGCGGGCGTAGGCGGACAGGGATTCCACATACCGGCGCTGACCTTCGGCATAGATCGTATCGAAGGCCAGGGAAGATTTACCTGACCCGGACAGCCCGGTAATCACCACCAGCCGATCCCGGGGAATGTCCAGATCGATATTCTTCAGGTTGTGCTGGCGGGCGCCGCGAATCACGATGGAATCGTTGCGGGTCAAGGGTGTTGTCTCCGGTTTCTGCTCAGGGATTGGGTTCGCATTCAGGAAAAAATCGACCCACAAATTACCCTTTTTCTCCGGGGGATGAAAAAGCTATTTGCCCCTGCACCCATACTCCAAGACTCGGTTCTACTTCCGCCTCTTGGAGGGTTTTATCTCTCCAGGGTTGGGAGTAAATTTTTCTATGGCACCTGCCGCCAAAAATCGTCCTTCATCTGATTTGGCGTCCATCCTCCATTCGATTATCAACAGCCCGCAGGATGTCGTCATTTTTGCCCTGGATCGAAATTATTGTTATACCGCCTTCAACGAGAATCACCGCCGCACCATCAAGCAGATCTGGGGAACCGATATCGAAGTGGGTCTGAACATGCTGGAGGTCATCCAGGACCCGGCTGACCGGGAAAAGGCCCGGGTGAATTTCGATCGTGCCCTGGCAGGTGATGCCTTCACCCTCATCGAAGAGTATGGCGCTCCTCCCCATCGGTATGTTTACGAAGACAGATACAGCCCCGTCAGGGATGAGGCGGGAGATATAATCGGCCTGTCGGTGTTTCTCACTGATGTAACCGAACAACAAAGAACCGAAGCAGAACTGAAACATATCCGGGAACATCTGGAGGAGTTGGTTCAGGAACGGACGGCGGAACTCCGGCGAACCAAAGAGGCGCTGGAACAGGATATTGAGACCCGGACGCTCACGGAGACGCGGCTCCGGCTCCGGGAAAATCAATTACGGTTGATTTTCGATTCCGTGGGTGATATCCTCTATTTTCTGGCCGTAGAACCGGGGCCGGTTTACCGTTTCCTGCAGGTGAACCAGGCCTTTCTCCGGGCCACGGGTCTGACCGAAGATCAGATTGTCGGGAAAACCGTTCAGGAAGTGATTCCCCCTCAGTCTCAGGATCTGGTCCTGGCCCGGTATGCCCAGGCGGTGCGGGAAAACCGGATCGTCTACTGGGAAGAGACGTCCCCCTATCCCGCCGGACTGAAAACCGGCATCGTCAGCATCGCTCCCGTCTTGAACGAAGAGGGCACCTGTACCCATCTGGTGGGCTCCGTTCATGATATCACCGAGCGGAAGATCAAAGAGGAAGAACTGCGCCGGACCCTGGACCTGTTATCGGCCCGGGAAAACCAGTTGGACGTAACCCTGCGCTCCATCGGTGATGCCGTGATCGCCACCGATACACAGGGAAACGTCATTCTCATGAATCCCGTGGCGGAAGAGCTGACCGGCTGGACCGAAGCCGAAGCCCGGGGAAAACCGCTGAGCCAGGTTTTCCGTATCCTGAATGAACGGACCCGGCGACGGATGACCAATCCTGTGGCTCGGGTTTTGAAGCGGGGACGCATTGTGGGGTTGGCCAACCATACGGTTCTCGTACGTAAAGACGGGCAAGAACTTCCCATCGCGGACAGCGCGGCACCGATCAAAAACGAACGCAACGATATCATCGGCGTGGTTCTGGTTTTCCGGGATCAGACACAGGAGCGACAAGTCAAACAGGCCGTCGAGGAGAGCCTGCTGCGATTGAGACGAGCGGAGCTGGCCGCCAAAACAGGCAACTGGGAATTGCATCTGGACACGGGCACCATCATCGGTTCGGAGGGCGCCGGCCAGATCTACGGAGTCCGCGGCGAGCAGTTCACGTACGAAAGCATTCGGGAAATACCCTTGCCGGAATACCGTCCGGTACTGGACGCCGCCCTGAAGGCCTTGATTGAAAAAGGAACCCCCTACGACATTGAATTCAAGATTCGCGCCGCCGATACAGGAGAGATCAAGGATATTCGGTCCCGGGCCTTTTTTGACGCAGACCGCCGGATGGTGTTTGGAACCATCCAGGACATCACCGCTGAAAAACGGATTCAAGCGGACATTCTTGCCCTCCAGGAATTTAACCAAAGTATTCTCCAAGGCATTGCGGAGGGTTTAATCGTCATGGATGCCCGCTCCCGGATCGAATACCTCAATCCGGCGGCGGAACAAATCCTGGGCTATTCCCGGGAGCAACTGCTGGGACAGTCGGTTGACACCATACTCCCGGAAGATCAGCGTCCCATTCTCCAACAGCAGGATGAACTGCGCCTCCAGGGAAAGAGCAGTGTGTACGAGCTGCAAATGGTGAGGCCTGACGGACGGCGTGTCGATCTACGGATCAGCGGCAGCCCCCGTTTCCGGAACGGCAACCTCATCGGAACGATGGCCGTGTTCACGGATATTACTGAATCGAAACGGGTCCAGGAACGCCTGCGGGAAAGTGAAGCCAAATTCCGCCATCTGATTATGAATGCTCCCACCGGCATTCTTACCATTGATCGCAACGGGAATATCCTGGAAGTAAATCCCAAGCTGCTGGAAATCATGGGCTCTCCTTCGGAGGAAGCGACCAAACAAATCAATATGTTTACCTTCCCTCCGTTACGGGAAGCCGGGATATCCCAAAATTTTCAGGAGGTCATCGAAACTGGCGATGCCATACATATGGAGCACGAATATGTCTCCAAATGGGGCAAGAAATCCTGGCTGCGATATACGATTGTACCCATTTTTGATGAAGAGAAAACCATTGTAGGAGCCCAGGCGAATATCGAAGACGTAAGCCGGGAGAAACAGGCCACGGAAGAATTGAACACGTTGGCTAATGCGCTCAAAAGTGTTCGCGAATGTGTCAGTATTACGGATGAATCCAACCGCCTGATTTTTGTAAATGATGCCTTTGTGCAGACCTATGGGTATTCCCGGGAGGAATTATTAGGTCATTCAGTAGATCTGATTCAATCTCCCTTAAATGATCCGGAACTGAATCAAACCATTCTGAGCCAAACCAAAGCAGGGGGCTGGCAGGGGGAACTCATCAATCGGGATAAAAACGGACGTGATTTTCCCATTCACCTCTCTACTTCACCGGTCCGGGATGAACAGGGACATACCATCGCTCTGATCGGCGTGGCGGAAGATATCACGGAACGAAAACAGGCGGAAGAACGGTTACAACGTACGCTGGAACAATTGTCCATCAGCGAAAACCGGCTGAAGACCATCATCGAGACCGAGCCGGAATGCGTCAAAATTCTTGCTCCGGACGGAACCCTGGAACACATGAATGCCGCCGGCCTGGCCATGATCGAGGCCGATTCGCTGGAACAAGTCCAGCATCAATCCGTGCTCCCTCTGGTTGCACCTCCCTATCGGCCGGCCTTTCGGGAAATGGTGGAAAAAGTGATGGGAGGTTCGACGGAAATGCTGGAATTTGAGATTGTGGGCTTACGAGGCACCCACCGCTGGCTGGAAACTCATTCGGCCCCTCTTCACGATGCTCAGGGTCATATCTCCGGTTTGTTGGGTGTAACGCGGGATATCACGGATCGCAAACGCATGGAAGAAATGCTGATCGAAGAAGAAACCCGCATGCGAATGCTGGTGGAAGGGACCCCGTATCTCTTCTTTTATACGCAGGACCTGGATGGCAAATTCACCTATATCTCACCCTCGGTCGAATCCATCACCGGTTACACAGTGGAAGAATGGATGCAACCGGAGCAAAACTGGTTTCTCACCGATTCCGAAATCAATCAGAGAGCCAGGGAACGTACTCGAATCCATCTCCAGGGAAAAAGAACGGAAGGAGCCATTCCGCTGGAAATCATCCATAAACAGGGACATATACTCCAGTTGGAGATTTATGAACATCCCGTCTTCCAACAGGGTCAGGTAGTGGGAATCCAGGGCGTCGCCCATGATATCACAGAACGCCAACGGGCTTTAGAAGAAGCTCAGCAGGCCAACCGGGTCAAAGATCTGTTTCTGGCCAATATGTCCCACGAAATCCGGACACCGCTCAATTCCATCGTCGGTTTTAGTGAATTACTGGAATCCGCCCTCAGTGACCGTATCAATCAGGACGAACAACATTTCTTTGACATCATCCGTTCCAGCAGCGACCGCCTGATGAATACCGTGCATGAGATCCTGGATATTTCCTTGATTGAATCGGGCACTTATCGTCTGAACCGTAAACCCCATGATTTGGTGGCCATGACCCGCTCTATCATCGATCAATACGCTCCGGCGGCCCTAGACAAGGAGCTGGAACTGTCCTTCCGTTCCACCCGGAAAACCGCGCCAATCATAACGGACGAATACGGCCTGGAACGTATTCTGAACAACCTGATCGACAATGCTGTGAAATATACTCCTTCCGGTTCGGTATCGGTTCGCCTTTCCCGTCACAAACCCCATTATATCCTTACGATCCGGGATACCGGCATCGGCATATCACCGGAATACCTGCCCCGCCTCTATGATATTTTTTCCCAGGAAAGCGTGGGATATACCAAAAAATTCCAGGGGATCGGCCTGGGCATGTCTTTGGTAAAAAAATACAGTGATTTACTGGGTATTCAAATTCAGGTGGAAAGCTCGAAAGGAATCGGAACTACTTTCACGTTAACCATACCGGAACAACTCGCATGAGCAGACAAACACACCGTATTCTGGCGGTGGAGGACGACCGGGAAACCCTGTTATTGTACCAACACACCCTGGGGAAAACCTTCACCTATTTCGAAGCTGTTTCTGTGTCCCAGGCCCTGACGATCCTACGGCGAGAAACAATTGATCTGGTGGTGCTGGACTTGTCCCTCAAGGGCCCGAAGGACGGTCTGGATCTGGCCCGCACCATCCGCACCACACCGGAATGGAAATCCATACCCATCGTCGCCGTCACGGCTCATGCCTTTCTGGAGGACCGGAAAAACGTGCTGGATGCGGGGTGTGACGATTATGTGAGCAAACCGGTGCGCATTGCAACTTTATTGGATATTATCAGGAAACACCTGCCAGAATAATAGCAGGAACCAGACAATTTGGTAAACTCAACTTCTGAATCTGGCACATACAGACTTCCCCTGATCGTTCCCACCCTTCTGCTGGCGGTAATTTGGTCGGCGCTGATCATCCTGTTTGATTTACAACACCGCAAAACCATGCGGGAACAAACAATGGATCAAATCCGGACCCAGGCGAAAATGGCTTTTGAAAATGTCGTTGTATTTCGTCGGTGGAATGCTCGTCATGGCGGTGTGTATGTCCCCATAGACTCATATGGTATACCCAATCCATATTTGAAAGGTCTGGTGAAAAGGGATTTGGTCACCACAGAGGGCGATTCACTGACGATGATCAACCCGGCCTACATGACCAGACAGTTCTTTGATCTTCTAAAACAGGATACGCAATTCCGTGGTCACATCACCAGCTTACGTCCAATTCGTCCGGAAAACGCACCAGATCCATGGGAAAGCAAATCATTAACGTCCTTTGAAAACGGAGTGAAAGAAACATCAACATTTTCCTATCAAGATTCCGCCACTTATTTTCGTTTCATGCGACCGTTATTTACTGAAAAACCCTGTCTGAAATGTCATGCTAAACAGGGATACAGAGAAGGAGATATTCGCGGGGGAATCAGTATATCCATTCCGGTAGATGAATATTTATCCGGTATGAATCGCGATATCCAAAACCGTACTCTCACTGATGTAATTTTCTGGGCCATTGGCATTGCCGGTTTGATTTTCGGATACGTACGCATACGCAGGGCAGATCTCCAGCGGGAGCATCTTTTGAAAGAACTGGAAGATGCAAATACCCTGAAATTGATGCTTATCGATGTTATGACACATGATTTACGCAAGCCGCTTCAGGTAATCAGTGGTTTTGCAGAACTGGCCAAGGGTGAAGATCCTGATAATATGTATTTGAAAAAGATTGACGAAAATACAAAACAGTTATCCTCTACGCTGGAGGATGTAAGTGTCCTGGCTCAGGTTTCATTGGGGGAATCCATTCCCAAGAAAACTGTCGATTTGGCAATCATTATTCGACAGGTAGTTGATGAATACCAAGATTTGTTGGAAGCCGAACAGATGGAGTTAAATCTTGATCTGCCGGACTCCTGTCCGGTCTCAGCACATCCTATCGTGAGGGAAGTGGTAAGGAATTACCTCAACAATGCCCTGAAATATGCCTCCCTAGGTAAGCGAATCGACATTCTCTTGGAAGAAACAGACAAAGACGTCATTTTCTTTGTAAAAGATTATGGTCCACTTCAGATACCTCCATCGAATTATTCTCTATTATTTGCCCGTCAATATCGCCGAGAAATCCATTACAAGGGGCGGGGACTTGGTTTATTCATCGTGGGTCGGATTGCCCGAAGTCTGGGAGGAAATGTTTGGTGTAAACCGAATCACCCCCAGGGAAATATATTTGCTTTCTCTCTTCCGCGCGAGGAGAATCGAACACCGGCTCAATCATCCGGTAGTACCGGATAATTGTGCTTTTTACAATCAGGAAAAAGCCTGCCTAATCCATTACATTCCGGACTGAATTAGCCACCGATTACATCAGCTCAAACTCCGCCGTGAAATGGCGGAGAAAAGGCGGTTGGCGGGTGATGCGCACACCCCGGAGCCGCTCTCTGTTTTCATAGACCACCCGGGCCACTTCCAGCACATAATCGATGTGACTCTGGGTGTGGGTCCGCCGGGGCAGGGCCAGGCGCACCAGTTCCATGGCGGCGGGAATTTCCCCGGTCCCGTCCGGGGACGGCTTGCCGAACATCACCGATCCAATCTCCACAGTGCGAATGCCGCCCTCCAGGTAAAATTCGATCGACAAACTCTGGCCGGGATAGTGGGACGGCGGAATGTGAGGGAGGAGACTTTTGGCGTCGATATAGATCGCATGGCCGCCGGGCGGCTGGACAATGGGATAGCCGATCTCCGTCAAGTGATCGCCCAGATAACGGGTTTCCGCCAGGCGGTACTTCAGGTAATCTTCCTCCATCACCTCTTCCAGTCCCACGGCCAGGGCGTCCAGATCGCGTCCGGCCAGACCTCCGTAGGTGGGAAAACCTTCCGTCAGTATCAGCAAATCCTTTTCCTGCTGGGCCAACAGATCGTCGTTGGTACAGAGAAAACCGCCGATATTCACGAGACCGTCCTTCTTGGCACTGACGGTACAGCCGTCGGCATAACTCATCATTTTCCGGACGATATCCGGCACGGACCAATCCCGGAATTCCGGTTCCCGCAGTTTGATGAAATAGGCATTTTCGGCGAAGCGGGCGGCGTCGAAATAGAGCGGAATGCCGTGCGGCTCCAGGACGGCTTTCACTTCCCGGATGTTGGCCATGGATACGGGCTGCCCGCCGCCGGAATTGTTGGTGATCGTCAGCATGCAGAGCGGGATCTTTTCGGCGCCCACCCTTTGTATCAGGGCCTTCAGTTTTTCCGTGTCCAGATTGCCTTTGAACGGGTGACGGGACGTGGGGTCCTTTCCTTCCTCGATCACCAGGTCTTCGGCCACCGCCTGCTGGAATTCGATATTGGCCCGGGTGGTATCAAAATGGGTATTGTTGGGGACCACATCACCCGGTTTGCAGACGACGGAAAATAAAATGCGCTCGGCGGCCCGGCCCTGATGGGTGGGAATCACATGGCGGAAACCAAAATGTTTTTTTACCACGGCTTCAAAGCGCTGGAAACTCTGACTACCGGCATAGGCCTCATCCCCGCGCATGAGCGCCGCCCATTGTTCCGAACTCATGGCGCCGGTCCCGCTGTCGGTCAATAAATCGATCAGTACATCCTGGGAACGGACCCGGAACAGGTTGTAACGCGCCTCCCGAAGGACCCGCTCCCGTTGTTCCCGGGTGGTGAGCCGAATCGGCTGAACGGATTTGATGATAAACGGCTCGATGACGGTCCGGTAATGTGGTTTATCCGGCATGACGACTCCCTGTAAACGGGAGAAATTACAGGGAATCGATCGTCATTCGGTACTGGTTCCGGCCCGAAACGGGCTTCCTCTTCCCGGAAAGGTGAGAGCAGAAAAGAAAGGGCCGGACACCTGTCTGGCTCCGGCCCTGAGTTTCGTTGAATGTGGGATGGGAGATACTATTCGATCATTTCGCCGCCGCTGGCCAGATCCTCCAACTTGAAGGCACCTTCTTTCTCCATTTCACGGGCCTGCTGAACTATGACTTTGCGGGCCTTGTCCACTTCCCGTTTCAGCACCGGGCCTTCCACCGGTTCGTACATGGCCTGTTTCTTTTGCGGCAGATTGCCGATCACCCGTTGCACCAGATCCTCCGGCAGACCTTTCATGGCCAGGGCGATCGTATCCAGATCGACCGAATTCATCAGGTCCCGCAAAATATTGTCGGGGAACAGTTCGAATATATCATCGAACATGAGGTGATATTTTTTCACCTCCTGGGCCAGTTTGGGATTTTCCTTGGCCAGCGTGCTGAGGAATTTTTCTTCCTCTTCGGGCGGCAGGGCGGCCAGGACATCGGCGATTTCCTTGGCGCCGCCGCGGGAGAAGGACACCGTCCGGGGCAGGAAGTGGGATTTTTCCTCCAGGGTCTGGGCCACACTCACGATCCCTTCCAGCGGTACATCCTGGATATTGCCCAATTCGATCAGGACCCGGGCTTTCATGTCCGGGGCCATCCGGTCCACCACCATCGTCTTCTTTTCCGGGCTGACCTGAGCCAGGGCGATGGCGGCCACCCGCGGCTCTTCGGCCACCAACAGAGAAATCAGCTGTTCGTCCGTGAGCTGGTTCAAAAAATCGAACGGTTTTTTGGGGGTATCTTCATCCGATTCCTGAAACTTGTCACTGACAAAATTGAAGTAGAATTCCTCGAAAACCCGTTTTTTCACGGCGAAGGATACGGGAGGCAATTCCTGCAGCGTCGCCCGGATTTTCCGGATCTCTGTCTTGGACAAATCCTTGATGAGGGTCAGGGCCAGGTTTTCCCCCAGCACGGAAAAGACGATTGCGACCTTTTGTAATCCGGACAGTTGTTGCACATCGGTAATCATCGTCCGGCCCTCACTTTTTCCGCTTTTTCTTCCCCGATTCCTCTTCGGGAGGAGCTTCCGGGGCAGGGGTTTCCGGTTCCGGCGGCGGAGGCGGAGCTTCCTGCTGCATCCATTCCTTCACGATCCGAGTGGCCGTCTGGGGTTGTCCCACCGACATGGACACTACGGCCTGACGCATGTCACCCAATTCACTGGCGATCACGCCCGGATCTTCTTCCACCGACTTGGGCGGGGCAGGGGTTTCCGGTGAAGGCGGGGGCGGCGCCGTCGGTTGGGCCGGAGCAGGTTCCTCCGGTTTGGGAGCAGGCTTTCTCTTTTTCTTCCGCCGACGCGGAGGCGGGGGCATCATCATGGGAGGATAGACGGGCTGACGGCTGCGATTCATCAGCACAAAAATCAGGATGATCAGCAGCACCAGCAACAGGGAACCCAGGATGGCTATCAGAATGATGGTCATGGGAGTCGACTTCCCTTCACGACGGGCCTGGGCAATGTCTTCCTGGACCTTGGCCAGTTCCGCCAGTTTCTGATCCAGTTGCTGATTCAATTGTTCCCGTTCCTGCTGGGCCCGGGTCAGTCTGGTTTCCGCCTGGGCTTTCTGGGAATCGGGCTGGGTCGAACTCAGTTGAGCCTTCAATAACTGAATTTGATTGTCCAGTTGTTTGATCTTCAAAGAATCCTGAAGTAAAATCCGCCGTTTTTCTTCCTGAAAGGCCCGTTCCCGGGCGGCGGCTTCCAGTTTGGCCAGTTGTTGTTTGAAATATTCCCGGTCGGCTTCACTGCGTTTGGCCTCTTCCTGCCGATACCGTTCCAGTTCCTGTTTCCAGTTCTCTTCCCGCTGGGCCCGTTCCTGTTCCTGCTGTTCTTCCAAGCTGGCAATCTTTTTGTTGATGGATTGGAGCAGCACTTTTTCCGCTTTTTTCTCTTCCCGCTGTTCCTTGAAGCTGGCAGTGGTCAGCAGAAAGCTGTCCCCGGCTTGCAGGTCCAGTTCCGCCGTGGCCATCACTATGGTTCGCACATTTTCCAGCATGGCGGGCGGCGTGTCTTCCTGGACGATGACTTTCACGTTTTTTCGCACCACCCGGGCGATGGCGGGACGGCGTTTGGAGGTGGTGCGGGACAGGATTTTTTCTTTTTTCTCCACTGCCACGGGTTCTTCGACCCATTCTTCGGGAACGGTCTCCGGTTCCGGCGCCGCTTCCGTTTCTTCCGTCACCTCCGGTTGCACTTCGAATTCAAAACCCGGTATGGGCAGTCCGCCCACATAGCCGGACTCCTTTTCTTTCGAAGAGGTCCCCTCGGCGGATGGGGGCGCCGCCTCAGTTTTGGCGGCAGGCCGGGAGACGGGAGCCGATTCCTCGGTATCCCCGGCAAACGTGACCTGTTCTTCCAGGGCGTCGCTCAACTCCAGATCCACACTGACATGCACCACAAATTGAGAAGGCGGCATGATCTTCGACAGCGCCGTACTGATCCGGGTGCGGAGATCATTCTCCACCATGAGTTTTTGATTCAAATAACTGGCATCCTGAGCCCATAGCATCGTCCCGGCCAGAACGACGGGAATCAGGTGATGGATTTTAGGAAACACTCGCATCCTCATAGACACTCCTCAGAAAATTCTTTTTCCTTCATCAGCCGGCGGCTAAGAAGGTGATTTCCACCCGGCGGTTGCGGGCCTTCAATTCTTCGGTGGCATTCAATTTCTGGATCAATTGTCTGTCAATCAATCGATCCGACGGCCGGTCGCGGGGAACATTTTCGGCGTACCCCACGGCGTGGAGCCGCTGGCGGCTGACCCCCAGAT
>RFIZ01000165.1 GCA_003695105.1 Fidelibacterota bacterium | reverse complement strand
TCACTGGGCTGCGCTTTCCTGACGTTCATCGCCCTGGGTTTCTATCTGAAAAACAGGGATGTTCGTCTATATTTAATGGGACGGCGGTTGGCCCTGGCCGTCAGTTGGCTCAGTATTATCGCTACGCTGATCCTGCTCAACGAACTGATTCGGAATAACTTCGATGTAGATTATGTGGCGCACTACAGCAGTCGGGCCACACCATTCATCTATAAAATCACGGCCCTGTGGGCCGGACAATCCGGATCACTGTTGTTCTGGTTATCCATACTCTCGGTCTATGCCATCATTCTCATCGTCCAGAACAAACGCCGGAACGTGAGCCTGATGCCCTGGGTCATCCTGATCACCGTATCGGTACAGGCCTTCTTTTTAATCCTGATCAATTTCGTCACCAATCCCTTTGCCCCCGTGGAAGCGAATTTTGTAGTCACCGATGGCAACGGTCTCAATCCGCTGCTGCAAAATATCACCATGGCCATTCATCCTCCCATGCTCTATCTGGGGTACGTGGGTTTTACGATTCCCTTCGCCTTCGCCATGGCGGCGTTACTGACGAAAGATGTATCCCCCCTCTGGATTCGATCCATCCGGCGCTGGACGCTGTTGACCTGGATGTTCCTGTCGGCCGGAATTATTCTGGGTGGCTGGTGGGCCTACCAGGAACTGGGCTGGGGTGGATACTGGGCCTGGGACCCGGTGGAGAATGCGTCCTTGATGCCCTGGCTGACGGGAACGGCCTTTATCCATTCCATCATCATCCAGGAGAAGAAGAATATGCTCAAGATCTGGAACATGATCCTGATCATCGTCACGTTCGTCCTGGTCATTTTCGGCACTTTCATGACCCGGTCGGGCGTCATGTCTTCGGTGCATGCCTTCACCGCTTCTTCCCTGGGGCCGATTTTCCTGGGATATGTCTTTCTGGTGCTGGTCGTCTCTTCCGCCTTGCTGGTGACCCGGGTCCCCCTGCTGCGATCGTCCAACCGAATTGAATCCTTCAGCTCCCGGGAAAGCGGGTTTTTGTTCAACAACGTGGTCTTTGTGGTGCTCTGTTTCGTGGTGCTGTGGGGTACCCTGTTTCCCGTCCTGACCGAAGCCGTTCAGGGAACCAAAATCACCGTAGGGGCGCCCTTTTTCAATCAGGTCAATGTCCCGATCGGTCTGGTCCTGCTCTTTCTTACCGGCGTGGGACCGCTGTTGGCCTGGAGACGGACTTCCCGACAGGGTCTGATCAAAAACTTTTCGCTGCCCCTGGTTGGGGCTCTGGTGGCGCTGCTGGTTGCCGTTCCTCTGGGCTTGCGCCGGTTTGTATTGGTCAACGTGGTTCTGTCCACCTTTGTGCTGGTGGCCATCGTGGAGGAATTCACCCGGGGGGTGGCTGCCCGCCGGCGACGTCATCAGGAATCGGTGTGGCAGGCGCTGGTACGGCTGATTGGAAAAAACCGCACCCGGTACGGGGGCTACATCGCCCATTTGGGAATTGTCATCATGTTCATCGGCTTTGCCGGAAAGGCCTTTGACCAGGAGAAAGAGTTCGGATTGCAGGCCGGCCAGTCAGACCACGTCGGTCAATATCGCTTTACCCTGAATCAAATCCGGGAAGAGGAACGTACCAACCATTACGCCTGGATTGCCGACCTGCGGGTTACGGATCGGGATGGTAACTTTGTGACCAATCTCCATCCGGAAAAACGGATTTATAACTTCCGCAATCCCAATCCCAATGCCCGGCAGCCCAACAGCGAACTGGATATTTACAATATGCTGAACATGGATATCTATTCGGTTTTCTCCGGGGTGGATACCGAAAAACAGATCGCCTACCTGAAAATCATGTTGACCCCGCTGATCCGCTGGGTCTGGGTCGGGGGCTACATTCTGATTCTGGGAACCCTGATTTCTCTCTGGCCTTCCCGGAGGGTATCCGCATGAGTCCGCTGGCGCCCTGGATCACCCTGTTGTTGTTTCTCTGGCTGGTCTGGTATGTGTTGGACCCGGTCCTGCGTCCGGAGATCGAATCCCTGGAGGAAGAAGACACCCGTGAATCCCTGGAAATACGGAAACGGGCTCTGTACCGCCAGATCAAGGAACTGGATATGGACTGGGAGATCGGCAACCTCACGGAGGAAGATTATACCCAAAGCCGGTTGGAGTTGAAACAGGAGGTAGCCGATATTATGCAAAAACTCAAGAGGATGCGCTAATTTGGTCGGGAAACCGGATTGCTCTCCATCCAACATCTGCGTAAATCTTTCTTTCGTCGACCGGTCTTAGTCGATCTCACTTTTCAGGTCGGTCCCGGTGAAATCGTCGGCCTGATGGGGAAAAACGGTACCGGCAAATCCACTCTGCTGCGGATGATTGCCGGTCTCAGTGCCCCCGACGGAGGTGAGATCAGCGTTCACGGGCACCGGGTGGGGGCCACCCAGATTTCCTCCCGCCAGTCGGTGCTGTATCTGGGGCACGCTCCGGGTTTGTATCCCGGATTCTCCGCCCGGGAAAACCTCACCTTCGCCGGCCGGTTGTACCATGAATCCGCCGACCGGGATGGCATCCGGGAAATCCTGCGGGAAGTGGGGTTGGAACGACAGGCGGATGACCCGATCAAAGTCTATTCTCAGGGCATGCTGCAACGTCTGAAACTGGCCCTGGCCAAATTGATTTCCTGGGATCTCTTGCTGTTCGATGAACCTTTTTCCGGGTTGGATGCTCAGGGGAGGGAATTGACGGCACGGTTTTTCCAAACCATGCAGCGACCGGATAAAAGTTGTCTGCTGGTCCTTCACGACCTCAATTGGGCGCTGACCCATTGCTCCCGGATCCTGTTGCTGGATCAGGGGAAAATTGTGCGGGACGCCGGGTGTGGCCCTGAGACGCACACCGAATGGAAACGGGTTTACCACTCTCTGATGAATTGATATGTTCTGGGATCTACTGAAAAAAGAATTTTTGATTGAATTGCGCTCGAAGGAAATCAGCGCCTCCATGCTCACTTTTGGCGTGGCCGTCATCCTGATCTTTTCTTTCTCCTTTTCTGTCTCGCCCCGGACCATGAATACTTTTGCTCCGGGATTGTTCTGGGTGATGACACTGTTTATCGCCGTGCTGGGGTTACATCGGATCTATGCCTACGAAAAAGAGTTCGACGCATTTGGGTTTCTGATCTCTGCACCGGTGGACCGGGGACTCATTTTTTTGTCCAAATGGGTCAGCGGTACCTTGTTTCTGCTGGTGGCCGATCTCTTCATTGCTCCCCCGTTTTATTTGTTTCTTCAACTTTCTGCCCGGCCCGACCCGGGAATGAATTTCCTCATCCTTCTCCTGGGTAATCTGGGACTCATGGTCCTGGGTAGTTTGGTGTCCGGACTGGCGATGCGGGCCAAAATGAGTGAAGTATTGCTTCCCATTTTGCTTTTTCCGCTGGCATCCCCGGTCATGATTGCCGCCACGAAAGCTACCGCAGCCCTCTGGAGCGGGATTCCTTTTCGGGACTGGCAGATCTGGATTCTGATCCTGCTGACGATCATCATCAGCTTTGGATTGGTTGGTTTTCTGGTTTTTGATCACATAACGGAAGAATAACCATGTTTTTACATTCACGACGAAATCAAATCTGGCTGGGCCTGTTGATTCTGGGTCTGGCCCTGGATCTGTGGATTATCGTAAATCATACTCCCATGATCCCCCAACAGCACTGGGCCCAAAAGATCTTTTACATCCACGTGCCCGTGGCCTGGACGGCATTCCTCTCTTATTTTGTCGTCATGATTGCCGGGATTGCCTATCTGGTGAAAAAAGACAACCGTTGGGACCGGGTCGGGCTGGCGGCAGCGGAGATTGGGACGGTGTTCATGTCGCTGGTGCTGGTCACCGGACCCATCTGGGCCAAACCCATCTGGGGAAAACCCTGGGTGTGGGAACCCCGCCTGACGACCTCCCTGATCCTGTTCCTGATCTACATCGGCTACTTCATGCTGCGGGAATTCGGCGGACATCCGGAACGGATCGCCCGCTACGCGGCGGTCCTGGGCATCATCGCCTTTCTGGATGTTCCCATCATTTTTTTGTCGGTGAAATTCTGGGCCCCGGAGGTACAATCCCATCCCCAGGTGGAAATGGCCAAACAACCCACCGGAATCCTGGGACCCTTTTTCTACTCGCTGGCCCTGTTCACCATCTTGTATGTTTTCATGATGCTCTTTAGAATCCATACACTGAAATTGAAGGAGGAGGTCCAATCTCATGCAGTATGAGTTCCTGTCTTACTTTGTTACCGCCACATCCCTTGTATTCCTCACCCTCATCGCCTGGTTTGGTTTCCAGATCCGGTCCAATGCGAAATGGTACCGGAAAGCCCGGGAACGGAAGGATCTGTCATGAACCGGCGCATCGTACATGTTGTGGGGACGGGAACCATCGGTGAACCGTTGATCGGGTTGCTCAGTGATTTCCGTGACCAATTGGGTATTGATGAAGTCACCTTTCACAAAAATTCCCCTCTCCGGAATGACCGTCCCAAAATTCAACGGTTGATTGAACGGGGAGCCCGGCTGGCCGTCGATGAGAGCAAAATGCAAAAATTCAAGGCTCTGGACATGGCACCGGACCTGGAGACGGAAGAAGCCATCAACCGGGCGTCGGTCGTCATCGATTGCACGCCCAAGGGAATCGGCCGGGCCAACAAAGAACAGTATTACAGCCGCTACAAGGACCGCGTTCTGGGATTTTTGGCTCAGGGCAGTGAAAACGGTTTTGGGAAAAAATATGCCCGCGGGATCAACGACTCCGTACTCCAGAAGGGGGACCAGTTCATTCAAATCGTCTCCTGCAACACGCATAATTTATCCTGTATTACCAAAACGCTGGCCGTGAGCGAAAGCCCGGACAACCTGGAAGTGGGCCGGTTCGTCTGTATCCGACGGGCCAACGATATCAGCCAACCGGGTTCCTTTATTCCGGCGCCCCAGGTGGGAGCTCATCATTCCGAACAGTACGGCAGTCACCATGCTGAAGATGCAGCCGATCTGTTCCGGACCATGAACTATGATTTGAATCTGTTCTCCTCCGCCATGAAGGTCAACAGCCAGTACATGCACGTGCTCTGGTTCATGCTGAAGGTCAAGGAACCCACCAACCTGACCAAAGTGAAAGAAGCCCTGTACAACAATCCCTACGTGGCCATGACGGAGAAAGACATGACCAGCACCGTCTTCTCCTTCGGCCGGGATCAGGGACATTACGGCCGCATTCTGAATCAGACGGTCGTGGTGGAACAGACTCTGAACGTCCGCAATGAACATGAAATCACCGGCTTTTGTTTCACCCCCCAGGATGGAAATTCCCTCCTGAGCAGTATTTCGGCCGCCGAATGGTTCCTGTATCCCCATTCCTACGAAGACAAGATTCAGTGTTTGTCGGATTTCTTCTTTAAGAACATTTGAGTTCCCTCCTTCAGACAGAGGTCGTCGGTCCCTTCGAGGAAAACTGCTATCTGGTCCGCCTGCCCGGTACCGAACGGGAAGTGGTGATCATCGATCCAGGGGATGAAAGCGCCCGGATCATTTCGGCTCTGGACACGAATGGCTGGACCCCTGCCGCCATTCTCAATACCCACGGACATGTGGACCATGTCGGAGCCGTGGACGACCTGAAGCGGCACTTTGATATTCCCTTCCTGATCCACGCCGACGAAGCAGCCGTATTGCAGTCCTATCCGGCGATGCGATCCCTGTTGGGGCTGGAGGAAGGTGTGGCGCCCGTTCCCGATCGCTGGATCAGGGAAGAGGTGGAAGTCCAGATCTCCGGTTGTCCGGTCCAGGTGATCCATACGCCGGGGCATACACCGGGAAGTTGCGTATACCGGGTAGGGGATTGCGTTTTCACCGGCGACACCCTCTTTGCGGGGTCGGTGGGGAGGACCGATTTACCGGGAGGCAATTTCCACCAATTACAGACCAGTTTGCGCACTCTCCTGGACGCCGTACCGGAAGACCTCCTCCTCTATCCGGGACACGGCCCCCACACGACTCTGGCTCAGGAAAAAGTGCACAACCCGTTTCTTCGGGAAACGATTCTCCAGTAAATTAGCTTTATGAAAGTGATCGAATTCCTGGAAAAAGCCAATTCCACCCTCTTCAGCTATGAGATCATTCCGCCTCAGCGGGGAGGAGACATTCGGCAGGTGTTTCGACTGGTCGATGAATTGATCCAGTACGAACCACCCTTCATCGACCTGACCAGCCGATCGGCTGAAGTGTATTACGAGGATCTGCCCGACGGATCGGTCCGGCGCCACATCAAGCGGAAACGCCCCGGAACGATCGGTTTAAGCGCCGCCCTGAAAAACCGGTATTCGGTGGAGACCGTTCCCCATATCCTGTGCAGCGGTTTCACCCAGCAGGAAACGGAGGATGCCCTGATCGAACTGGCCTATCTGGGAATCGATAACGTACTGGCGGTGCGCGGTGATGAGTTGAGGAAGCGACTGCCCTCGCAAAACAAAACCTACAACACCTACGCGGTGGACCTGGTCAAACAAATCGTGAATATGAACCAGGGGATTTACCTGGAAGATCTGGTGGATGCCCATCCCACCGACTTTTGCATCGGTGTGGGAGGCTACCCCGAAAAACATTTTGAAGCGCCCAATCTGGAAACCGACCTGTCTAATCTGAAAGCCAAGGTAGACGCCGGTGCCGATTACATCGTGACCCAGATGTGTTTTGACAATTCGGCCTATTTCCGGTTTGTGGAAGCCTGCCGGGGCATCGGCATCGACGTGCCCATCATTCCCGGCATCAAAATCCTGACCCGGGAAACTCATCTTACCTCCATTCCAAGGAACTTTTTTGTGGATATTCCGAATGCACTGGTGGAGAAAGTCCGGGGACAGGACCGAGAAACCGTCTACCGGGAAGGTCTGAACTGGGCTCTGAATCAGGTTCAGGAACTGGTGGATGCCAAGGTACCCTGCGTCCATTTCTACATCATGTCCTCCGCAACCGAAGTGGCTCAAGTTGTCTCGCAATTCAAATAAGGATTTATATTTCCGATTTCGGGAGCGGTGGAATCGTCTGGTCAACGGCTCCGGAAATCAGTCGGTTCTGGTGGCCGTTTCCGGTGGCCTGGATTCCATGGTCTGTCTGCATCTGTTCACCCGGTTGCGGGACGAGACGGGACTGACGATCTATGCCGCTCACGTCAACCACGGGTTGCGACCGGAGGCGAAAGAGGATGAAGCCCTGGTGCAGTCGGTCTGCGCCCGTAACGGCATCCCCCTGGATACCCGGCGCATTGCCGAGGCTCCCACTCCCGGTGAAAGTCTGGAAGACTGGGCTCGGAACCAGCGCTATGCCCTCCTGGAATTGGCCGCAGCAGGCTTTCAGGCACAATACATTGTCACCGCCCACCATGCCAATGATCAGGCGGAAACAGTGTTGTGGCGCTTGCAAAATGGTGCGGGGC
>RFIZ01000164.1 GCA_003695105.1 Fidelibacterota bacterium | reverse complement strand
CCGGCCACGGAATTGGAAACACTGCGCAGCCGGATCAGTGGAGAACTCATCCGGCCGCAGGATGCCTTATATGATGAAGCCCGCGCAATATGGAATGGGATGATCGACCGGCGACCGGGAGCAATCCTGCGTTGCCGGAATACCGCCGATGTGGTGGAGGGAGTGGATTTCGCCCGGAATCACGACCTGCTGCTGGCGGTGAAAGGGGGTGGACACAATGTGGCCGGCAATGCGGTGTGTGACGGCGGGTTGATGCTGGATTTGGCACCGATGCGAGAAGTAGTGGTGGACCCGGAGAAGAAAACCGTGCGCGCAGCAGGCGGGTGTCTCTTGAGTGATATCGACACGGCAACCCAGGCACATGGGCTGGCGGTTTCCGGGGGAATTGTATCCCACACCGGTGTAGCCGGACTTACCCTTGGCGGAGGTTTTGGCTGGATCAGCCGCAAATACGGTTTTTCAGTGGATAACCTTTTGTCCGCTGAAGTGGTGACCGCCGGAGGGGAGGTGCTTACCGCCAGTGAGGATGAAAATCCCGATCTTTTCTGGGGGCTCCGCGGCGGAGGAGGAAATTTTGGGGTGGTGACTTCCTTCACCTTCAAGTGTGCCGAAGTAGGACCGGATGTCTTCTCCGGGCTCATCATTCAGCGCTTCGAAGACGCCAGAGCTTACATGCAGTTTCACGCCGATTATGTACGCAGCCTGCCGGACGAGATGACAGTATGGATGGTGATCCGCCATGCTCCGCCCTTATCTTTTTTGGATTCAAACATCCATGGACGATTGGTCATTGTGGTCGCTTTCGTATATCTGGGCGAAAAAGAGAAGGGAGAGAAACTGATTCGTCCCATCCGGGAGTTCGGTAAGCCCCACGGAGAGGCGCTGGGTATGAATCCCTGGACCGGCTGGCAATCCGGTTTCGACGGTCTGAATACCCATGGCGCACGAAACTACTGGAAATCGCATCATCTGAAGGAGTTATCCGGCCCGTGTATTGATCAGGTGATCGCTTACGCTCAAAAAATGCCCACGCCGGACTGCGAGGTGTTTATCCCCCACATGGAAGGGGCACCAGCCCGGGTGCCGGTGGATGCCACCGCTTACTCTTTCCGGCAGACTCCTTTCGTCCTGAATATCCATACCCGTTGGGAAAATGCGGAAGACGATCAGCGCTGCATGAACTGGACCCAGGATTTCTTCAAACGCACAAAACGATTTGCCAATGGTGTTTATGTCAATTTTCTCAGCGACGAAGGCGGGGAGCGGGTCCGGCAGGCGTATACGGCCAAGGCATGGAAACGGCTGACCGATTTGAAACGGCGCTACGATCCGCAAAATCTGTTTCGCATGAATCAGAATATTCCGCCCACTGCTTAAAGGGAGTTTCCCATTTTCCAGGAGAGCCGGTGGGCGAATAAATACCCAATCACTAAAATCAATGAAGGAGGTGAGAAAGATGGCCAAGGTTCTTCACTGCAGCGACCTCGGGTTCGACTGCGACGGAGTAATTCGCGCTAAAACGGAGGAGGAGGTCTTGAAACAGGCGGCCGAACACGCCCGCACCGTTCACAACCTGCAGACTGTGACCGATGAGGTGGTTGCCAAAGTACGCTCTGCCATCCGCGATGAGTAACCCGGATGTTTGGAATAAATAAGCCGGCCCCATTTTTCCGGCGACCGGAAGGGGGCCGGTCTTGTATATCAGGAAGGAGCCGATTCGCAAACGGCGATCGGTTTAACCAAAATTTACAGGAGATTATCATGAAACGATTAATTTATATCATCCTGGGTCTGATGTTGGGGCTGTCCCTGCAACCGGTGTTCGCCCAGGCTGTCAATCAGCCGCTCACTGGCCAGCAGTTCAGCGGGGATTTTGTGATTAACGCCGCCCCGGCCAAAGTGTGGCAGGTTTTAACCGATGCAGCGCAATTGACCAGCATCCTCGGTTATGAGTATCTGGGCGGTGCTCGGAAATTTAGTCAAGCGGGAAGTGAAGCCCAGGTGAAAGCATGGGGCGATGCCAGCAGTTTTATGCTGGTCCGATCGGTTCCCTACAAAGAACTGCGCTTCAATCTGGATCCGGAAAACGGTTCCTACATCTGCAATTGCCGCTGGGTACTTTCGCCTGCCGGAAAGGATACCCGGGTCAGGTTCGAGGAACGCTATACCGAATCGGGACCACAAACCGCAGACGCGTTGCAGGCGCAGGTAAAGGAAACCAATGAGAAATTCCAACGCCTGAAACAAAGAGTCGAGAACGGATTGAATTGACGGCAACAGCGGCCATCTTCGCCCCAAAATCGGCAGGTGACATTGATCGACACCGGGGAGAAACGGCACGCCCTATTTGCCAAGATGAACCCAAATCGACAGGGAGAAAAGATGAATTCTGAATTATTAGCTATTAAGGTAGCAGCGGTACAGGCTGCCCCTGTTTTTCTGGACCGGGAAAAGACAGTGGAAAAGGTGTGTAATCTGATTGCCGAGGCCGGCCGGAACGGCGCCAGGTTGGTAGTTTTCCCGGAGGCCTTTATCTCCGGATATCCGGACTGGGTCTGGG
>RFIZ01000163.1 GCA_003695105.1 Fidelibacterota bacterium | reverse complement strand
CTGGATTCCCTGGCAAAAAAATATGCCCACGCCCAGATCGACGTCATTTTACTGGGCATCAACGGGACCCGGGAAGAATTCGCCCAGTGGAAAACAGACCTGGGATTGTCTCTTCCCGTGGCCCTGGATCCGCACGATATCACCCGGATGAAATATGGCGTCTATTCTCTGCCGACTATCTATTTCATATCCAGCGGCGGACTGGTGCGATACATCCATCGGGGCTACCGGCCCGATCAGGATAAAAAAGTCCTCAAAAAAATGTTCAAACAACGTTTGAAACGGATGAAACTGCGGGAACAGGGCATTCACCCCGACAGCGACCAGGTCAGGTTGTAAACAAAAGGGTCCAGGTTCGGGAAAGGACCAGAGCGCAGAGCAGGAAATTCACCAGATGAACGCCGATGCAGGGCCGACAGATCACCCGCATGAGATAGAGGGCCCAAAGCAGATAGACGCTGTAACAGGCGGCCACCACGACCACCAATAACAGGCCTCCTGCCGGGGGAATACCCACCAGGTCATGGGCTACCACGGCTGCCGCCAACAATAGATAATACCACATACCCCAGAAAGCGTTGGAATAGCCGAACTTCAATCCGAATTCCGTATCCACGATTTCATCACAACGGCAGTCGGTCATGCGCACCAGCACCGGGATCCAGGGTTGGTTCGGGTCCCAACCGTGATTGTGCACCAGATGAAAATACAGGGACAGAACAAAGCCCAGGAAACAGAGCAGGCCGATACTGAACGCGATCGGGAGAGGAAACATATTCATTCCACTCTCTGCACTCCGGGGATGGCGCTAATCCGGATCATTTCCATGGAAAAATCTGTCCACTTCCGACGATACCTCTCAAGGAGAAATCGCCCCGGTTTTTCTTCCGTCAATCCGGAAATGTGTATCAATCCCCCCGGATCTGCTCCGCGGCTTCCTGCAGGACACGTTGGATGCCTTCGGAATTATGTACGCCCCAACTCCCGTCCTGGATAACCAGATCAAGGATCCGTCGAACGGAAGCGGTGCGGACCGGAGCAGGAGAAGTTTCATCCGGTTGTATCAGCGCCTGAAGACGGGACACCTGGTCTTTTACCTCCGTTTGCCAGGATTCCACCAGTTCATCGTACCCTTCTTCATGACAATTGAGACAGGTTTCACCGGTGGGCCGAACGACGGGATCACCGGCCTCTCCGGCGTGACAGCCCAGACATTCCACGTCTCCCTGATACATAAAATCGCCCGATTCCAGGTCCAGATCCGGCAGAGTTCCCTCGTAGAAACCGGCCTGGGTTTGATGGCAATATTCACAGGAAACCTTGTCCTGGGTATGATGACAATTCAGACATTCAGCCCGGGTGATAATCGTCTCACCATGCCGTTCCTGGTTGGAATGGCAGGTGGAACAGGGCAATTTATTCACATTGATGTGAATGTCGTGGCTGAACTGAATTCCAAAGGCTGTCACCTGCACTTTTTCCTGTCCATAGTGACAATTGACGCATTCGGAGGGTACCCGTTTGCTGTACACGGATAAATCGGGGGTGCAGGATTCGACTCCCAACACGGTTTCCGCCTCGCGGAGATAGTTTGCGGCCTCCACCAGCAATGTATCGGAAAAGGCCACGTTATGGACCACATTCCCTTGAGTTACCAGTCGATAATCGTAAAGGGCTTCCTGTAGCAAGGACTGGGCCTGCTCGCGCTTTGCTGTCGGAAGGGCCGGAGAATCCGCCGCCTGCTGCAATTGATCGATGCAGTTTCCCACCAGGGAGGCTTTTTCGTTCATGATGGATTCCCAGCGCTGAAACAACTTGGCGTATCCCTTTCCATGACACCGCTCACAGGATTCCCCTTTGGCAACCGTGACCTTGTCCAGGAAGGAATTGGGACTATTTTCGTGAAAGATGTGACACGCCTGGCAGTTCAGTCCCGCTTCAAACATGGGATTGGGCAGGACATAGTTGCGGTGGTTGTCTCTCCCGGTGAAGAGAGTGAGCTGTTCCAGGTGTTCCGACTCATGACAGGAAGAACAGGCGGGAACGATCTCGTTGGTGCGGGCGATGGACTTGTGCTGGATGCCCAGATGGCAGGTCTGGCATTCCACCTTGTGATCGGTGACATGATTCTGGTGGACCAGATCCACGTTGGTGTATTGATCAATTTTGTCGGGCTCTGCATGACAGGTACTGCAGCGCTCCATAGGAACGGCGCCGTCTCCCACCTGCATCGATCCATGGCATTTCTGGCAGTCGATGTGCTGATTCAGCACATAGGTATGATCATACGGAACCGCCTGATTGGCTTCGGTTTTAACCGGAGGGGCATGGCAGGTCGTACAGGTTTTCACCGGCCGGGAATACCGGGAATCCTTGAAATGGCAGAGAAAACAGGTCGTTTCCGTGACGGAAATATGCTCTCCCTGGACAATCTGTGAATGACAGCTGGTGCAGCGTAACTTTTTATTCCGACGCAAATTATTCAAATGGGGTTTGTGGTCGAAGGCTACCCCCGGTTTGAATTCGATTTTCCCGGCCAGGGCTTCGGTCGTGTGGCACCCTTCCCGCAGGCAGGAGGCGTCCTCGATCTCTGCCCAGGGTTTACTCTTTTTATACACACCGGTCATGTAATTGGCCACCATGGCGATGGCCGTAAACTTGCCTTTGACCTTATTCCTGATCCCGGGCGGAAAATGGCAGTCCGTGCAGGTCACATCGTGATGTTCCGAATGTTTCCAGGCATTGTAATAGGGCTGCATATAATGGCAGGTGGTACAAAATTTTGGAGTGGATGTAACCTCTATGGTGCCTACCAGAACCAGGGTCAGAACCACCAACCCGGCCGCTCCCAGTAACAAGTATCGCTGGACTTTCTTTTTCATATCGCTGCCTGTCGTTTCATGGGCAGGTTCGGGGCATCAGGTCAAAAAGAAATAATGGGGAATTCCGCAATGGAATTCCCCATTGAATACAGCCATACCGTATACTCCCCCGTTTCCCCCATGGTTTAAAAAAAGCTAATGGAGTCAGAACATTTATTTACCGTAATCTTCCGGTATGTTGTGCGCAATCTTGGCCACGTAGGTCTTATAGTCGAAGGGCTTGTAGGAAGGACTTTCTTCGTTGTGGCATTTCACGCAGGTTTTTTCATCCGGAATGGTCAGGCCGACACTGGCCGGCTCGATGGTCCCGGAATACAGGCCCTTCATGGTTTTCATGGACTTGTACCCGCTGCCGGCCCCGTGGCAGGCTTCACAGGTGACATTTTGTAACCCGGCCATGCGTTTGACCGCTTTTTTCCCGTCTTTGTCGTCCGGTGCCGGATTCCAGAAGGTTTCATCCTTGATTTCATATCCACCCTGGCCGAATCCCGTCGTGTGACATTTCACGCATTCGGGCGTTTCCCAGGCGTTGGTTTTGATGCCCCGTTCCTGAACGATTTTCGCCGCAGCTTCCGATTTCAGGGCCTCAAACGCCTTGGCATGCGGGGATGCGCTCCAGACTTTGTATTGGGCCCCGCTCTTGGTTTTGTTATGACACATTTTGCATTTGTTGACGCCCACATATTCGTTTTGTTGCGCCATCAAAACACCAATCGCCAGCAGCGCCAACACCAACCATTTTTTCATACGTTCCTCCTTGAAAGATTGGACTTTCGATAATCGGATTATCTTATCCTGAAATTACAGACGGCAGTCCCATCGGGAAAAGCGATCTTTTCCGGATTGATCACATCGGGAAGGCGATGGTACCGTTATGACAGGTTCGACATTCAATCCGGATCTTATTCCCCGGGGGATCATCCCGGGTATGGCAATCCGTGCAGAACACTCCCACGGTATTGGTCCCTCCGCTGGTTGCGGCCGTCGCATGGTAATAATCGTGGCACGCGTCACAGCGCTGATCCAGCAGAAAAGCCGTCCCGTGGAAGCGGGCCTGCTCTGATGCAGCGGCGGTGCTGTCCGGCGGTGAACCCACCCAGACGCCTGCCGGTGGATGGCCGCTGGGACCACTTTCATGACATTGGGAGCAGGAGACGCCACTGGAACCACCGTAATAATCCCGCGGATCTGCCGGGTTGCCATGACAGGTCCGGCAGATCCGCGGGATTATTACGGTGGTTCCAG
>RFIZ01000162.1 GCA_003695105.1 Fidelibacterota bacterium | reverse complement strand
GTGGATTGTCCGCAACCGGGTAAATCGATAGCCAGGGCAGCATAATCCGTTAGTTCACTAAGAACCGGTTCCCATAAAAAGGAATAGGTGGTAATCCCGTGCAGAAAAAGGACTTCCGGTACCGTCCCGGTCAGCAGGCCGTGGATCCGGCCAATCGACAAAGAATAAAACTTGGATTCCATCCCATTTTTCCCCCAAGTATATCGGAAATATACAGATAACACACAGACGGGGAAAGCTTTCCCGGAACGAACGGGCGCTTTCAGGAAAAATCAGTCATGGATCACGGTATATTTATCGCTGAACAGCAACAGGGGATTGCGCAGGTAGCCGTTTTGCCGGATCTCGAGGTGCAAGTGCGCATAGCCGAATTGCTTGGAATAGACGGGAATGTTACCGGTGCGACCGACGGAGGCAAAGGGTACTTCTGCGCTGACCCAGAAAGGCCCTTCGGTTTGGAAGCGTCGCTGTAACTGGCGCCAGGCTTCATCCTCGGCCAAATGATGGTAGGATGATACCACATTGGAATCGTGCCAGATCTTCACGGTATTTCCCCCTTTATCGGTCCGCTCGACTTCGATGACAAAACCATCCTGAACCGGATACACCGGAGTTCCTTCATCGGCAATTAAGTCCAAACCCTGATGTTCATAAATTTGCCCTTGACCGTTTTTACGCGGAGCGCCGAACAAACCGACATCTTTAACCTGTAATCCGATTTTCAGGGGATTGTGCAATTGGAGATGCCAGCGAAACTGATCCAGAGAATCATACAGCAGTTTCAATTGCGACAGGATATCCCGGTACTCCCGATAGCGATCCTCCAGCTCCTGCAAGTAGGCCTGGTACACCGGAGGCGCCTTCCGGCTGCTGAGAAAGGTCCGCCCTTTATAGCCCCCTTCCAGCCAACCGAACGCCTGCTGATCCGACCGGACGCGATAGTTTTTCCCCAGCGCCAGAAAGATCAGCCCCAGACGCAGGTTCTCCTCCTGGGCGATCTCCTGCTGTTTGACCCGATAATACTCAGCGGCCCGGGTCCAGTCTCCTGACTCCCGGCCCCAATGGACCAGTCGAGGTTGAACGGACGTCCATTCCAGATCCAGGTCCGGCGTACCGGCTAACCGTCGCCGGATGTCCTCCAGCACCCGATCAGGCAGGGGCGCATCCAGGGCTTCCTCCTCCCGTTCCCGGTAGGTGGCTTGCAGCTGGGTTAATTCGGTAAAGATGGGATTGAAAAATTCATCCTCCGGCTGATCCACGTTTTGACGGATAAAAGCAGCTTTGGTCTGCAGGGAGTCACCGGGAAGTTCTTCTTCCAGATGGCAAAGATCCGTCCCGTTGAAACCATTGAGTATGATGTACGCCAGTAACCGTTTCTCATCCCGGGCGGACAATTGATACGGTTTGCCGTAGAAATCGGTGTTGATCCGGTGGAGAATGCCGGCATACCGTTTCCAGGCTTCCGGCACGTCCACCGTTACGTCAGAGGTGTACTGGCCGAACGGCTCCGGTGTTTGGCCCTCCTGAATGGCCATCCGAAGCGTGCGGGAATGGTCCCGGATTTCATCCAGCAGGAAACCGGCCTGCAGGTAACGGATCTGATAGTGTATGTATTGCCTAATCTGCGATCCCTTCCACAGACCGATGCCCGCCAGGACGCCCGCCAACAGGGCGAGGAGGACCGTCCGAATCATCAGGCGTCGCCGCTGAGCCGAGGTGGTATAAAAAGAGTCGATCTCCGATTGGATGATGGCGGCCGGATTCTCAGGGGGGACGGAAGCGGACTTACTGCGCAAGCGCCGACTCCTTTTCCGAACGGAACAGTTGAAACACCCGTTCCAGAGGGGACAGGTTTTCAGAGCTGGATTGAGGAAGGAACTGTCCCGTGATTTTCCGCGACATCAAGCGCATCTGGGCGCAGAATTTTTGTCGGGGATAAGCCACGGTCACCGGTAGGTGTTGCCGGAAGTAGGCTTTTTCGATCACATGATGTTCTTCCGGCAGGGAACCCAGATACCGGGGAACGATCTGCGCTTCCCGGCGGGCGGCTGTTACCTCCGCCGCTTTTTCCACTCCCCGGAAAATTCCCCGGGCCAAATTGTCAGCAGCTTTGTTGAAGACGAACCAGGGAGAAAATTCTTCCCGCAAGGGATAGTCCGGCTGTTTCCGTCGCATGTTGCGATCCAACTCCCGCATGCGCACCGCAGCAGCCTTGGCACAACCATATCCGGTCTGGATATCTTCCGGGGTGGTGATGATAACGGGCAAATCCGCCGTGAGAGCGAAATCCAGGGTCGTGCGCTCGATGCCGGCCCCCAGATCCAAAATGGTGAAATCGAATTCCTGGGCAATCCGCCGGAAGGAGCGGATGAATTTCATCTTCTGTTGATAGTATAGATTGGCAAATTCAAAATGGCCGCCGGCACCGGGCACCAGATAAAAGGAATGCACTTTTTGGGCCAGTTGACTCAAATCATCCACCGTTTTCTGGAAAAAATCCAACAAGGTCAGTGGATAGGCCAGTTTCAGCTTGATGGAGACGTCGCCGGTATTGATGTCCGTGTCGATCAGGAGGGTTCGAAATCCCAGACTCCCCAGTGACTGAGCCAGCTCAATGGCGAAAACTGTTTTACCCACCCCTCCTTTATTGGACAGGATACTGATGATCTTTTGTTGTGGCACGTGTCGTTCGTATGGTTTGATCCGGAATTGGAAAATGCAAAAGATGTACCATTAAAGAACGTCGACGGCAAACCGGGTCAACGAATCGGGGAAACGGAATTTTTTTCCGCCTCCGGAAGTCACAGTGCCGCCAGGATTTCTTTGGCCCGTTCCGTTTCGCCGGTCTTGGCATACAAACCCGCCAACCGGCGTTTGGCCGCTTTCTCCTTCGGCTTCAACCGGGAATAGAGCGTGTAATAATGAATGGCGGCGGCAAATTTTTTCTGTTTCAGGTAGAGTAGTCCCAGGAGATCCAGGATGACTGTATTTTCCGGCTGATCGTGGTAAATCTTTTTCAACTGTTCTTCCGCCCGTTCCCAGTCACCCAGGGATAGATAATACCGGCCCAGCAATTCCCGTTCACGATAGGACAATTCCGGCCGCAAGCGCAACCGGTGAGCATAGGGCTCCACATAATCGGGAGTGTCCGTCTTCAGTCCCAGCCGCACCAGCACATATTCCAGATCCCGCTGGGGAATCTCAATGTCGGTGGACAGGCTCTTCCCTTCTTTCTGGACTTCCACGGTTTTTGCCAGCACCGTTTCCAGGGCTTTGATCTGGCCCCAGAGGTCTTGCTGTTCCAACGCCAGTTTGTACCGAAGATAATAGCCGCCGATCTGCCGGGGGAAAGCCGCCAGGGATTCTTCCAGCCAACGTTTGGCTTCCGTCGGTTTTTTCAGTTTCAACAGGGTATCGGCCAGTATATTTTTCAGGGATGCATCCATTTCCGGACCGAGACTGCCCAGGTTCAGGGCTTTCTGGAAACAACGAACGGCTTTTCGGTATTGCCGGTAGAGCGCAAAGTGTTGTCCCAGTGTGAACTGGGCATACGGGGAATCCGGTTGCTCTTTTGCCATGCGTTTCAGGAGGTTTTCGTTCCGTTTTCGTTTGGCTTCCGCCTTTTCCCCGGTATAGGAATAGCCCAGGTGCTCCAACACGATGCGGGAGGACTTTTCGACTCCCTGCAACGCACGGATACTGGGAGCGATCTGTTCATGAATCCGGCCGGAAAACTGGATCCCAAAATGATTTGAAAACAGTCTATGAGCGTCGGACAGGGTATAATTGCGTCCGTCCTGTTTCAGACTGCGTATCTGCACGCGAACGGCGGTGGGGATTTTGACCGGCACCAGGCATTCCCGCAGGGCCGGGTACGATTCTTCCGGTAACCGCTCATCGGCATCCAGCCAGAGGATCCAGTCACCGGTGGCGGGTTGAATGGATGCATTGCGAGCCTGTGCGAAATGATTGGACCAGGAAAAATGATGTACCTTGGCATTCCACTGCCGGGCGATGTCGATAGTTCCATCGGTAGAACCGGTGTCCAGGACAATGATTTCATCCACGACCGACTGAATGCTCCGAAGGCAATCGGCCAGCACAGCGGCCTCATTTTTGACGATCAGACAGGCAGAGAGACTGGCCCGGGGCACCATAGTTCAATGTAATGTGAGGCGCTTTTCCAGTTTCTGGAACAATTCCACTTCACTCCCCCGGGAGAGGCGTTTTTGCAGGCGTTCCTTATCCACTTCGTAATAGTTCTCCCCTTCCGGAGATTGCTTCAACTGGAGCAGACCACTTTTACGGTATTTCGCCACCAGATAATCCAGGTCTTGTACCGATTTGCCGGTAATGGATTTGACCTGTTCTTCAAAATAGGGCAAAGGAAAGTCATTGGCGGATGCCTGGGCGCGAATCATCTCCTGCAAACATTTCAGAAAAGCCAGTTCATCCGGGGGGAGAGCTTCAAACTGAGCAGGGAACGGACTGCCGCTATCCGACCGGGATTGCTCCAGACAGTACTCGGAAAACCGTTCCAGCACCTCCGGTTGCTCCAGAATGATTTCTTTCCCTTTTTCATAATTGATTTCACTCTTGGCCAAATCCGTTAAGGCCAGGCGGTTCAGCAGGAGATTGATTTTGTTGTCCGGTAAATTGAGCAACATAGCCAGTGTGTCGGCCACGTTAT
>RFIZ01000161.1 GCA_003695105.1 Fidelibacterota bacterium | reverse complement strand
GGTCATCACTGAGGTACATCCCCGACAGATCCACCGGGACGGCGCTGCGATTGTACAGCTCCAGCCAATCGTCGTATTCACCGGCCTCATCGTAGTTGACCGACGCATTCCGCGCCAGGAATTCGTTGATCACCACCGGAGCATCTTCCTGCAAGGTCGAAAAGGAAACCCACCCCTGACGGGGATAGGTCATGTGCAGGCCATACTGATCCCGGGCATAGATACGATACCGCCGGGGACCGGCGGCGAATGAGACCGCCGCCTGCCAGCGATCCGCCCGTTCTACCCGGCAGGGATTGGGATCCGGCTGGTACTGCATGGAAATCTCCAGCACAACAGCAGTCTCCGTCTGCACCTGCAAAGTCACTTCCGTCAGCGGGTTGACGGCAAAAACGGCGGCCGCCACCCGGAAACTGTCTCCGGCGGTCGTCTGATAGTCTGAACGGTAAATCAGGGGCGGGCCTACCGGGAATTCCAGTTGAGCCGGCAGACTGGCATTCCGCAGATTGACGAATTCTTTCAAGCCGGTTTTCACATGTTGATTGGAATACCCTGCCGCGGAATAGGACTGATGAAAATCCTCGATCGTGAACCCGTAGTCCAGGGTGCGGAAGGTGTCGGCTTCAGCCGCGGGTGTGATCAGACTCTTGAGACTGTCAATGTGTGCTTCCCACAAGGGCAGATCCGTGACCCGGGTTTGGTAAAAATCCAGAAAGTGACTGAACAGCGCTTTGTATTGATTCACCGCCAGGAGGCGTTCCCCCAGAGGACGGGGGGTGCCGTCCATGTTGGCGTAAGTGTAGGGATCGATGGTGGCCCAGTCCACGCCGAAGAAATCCACCCCGAAGGTGTTGTCGTAATCATAGGGAATGAGGTGAAATCGGCCGATGGCGGGCTCAAAATAGAGGTAATAATTGTTACGCAAATAGCGGTAGGCATCCCAGCTGCCCAAAAGAATGTTCATGGCGAAGTATTGCAACACGCCGGGAACATCCAGCAGGGGCTCCAGGGAGTCGGGCAAGGAGGACAGAGGGGTCAGATTCAGAACGCGAATCAAATGTGCCAGTTCGGTGTAATCGTCTGCGGTGGTATTGGTTTTCAAATCATAAGCCTGCCGGCCATTCGAAGTGAATTTATAGAGATCAGGATCGTCGCCCAGATAGGTGAGGTCCGCCGGCCACAGGCATTTCCACAAATTGCCGCTGGGATCGAAGAAATTCCGGCGCAGAAACGTTTCATCGATGTGTTCCACGGAGATGTACAGTCCGTAATAGATTTCGTTGATATACAGACGGACATGGGCCGCCCGGGAAGCTTTGACACCAATCCGGGCGAACAGATCCCAGCATAATTTGGAACGGATGATGGAGGGATCGTTGTGTTCCCCGTTGAGATTCAATTTTCGGACACCGTGAAAGGTCCGTCCGGGGACAAAAGTATTGAAGGAGACTTTGAAGGATTTTTTACGTGACTGGCGGGAGGTATTTCCCCGGAGACGAAATCCAATGGAATCCACGGTTTCATCCACGCCGTCCCGCAGGTAGCGGAATTGAGCCACATGGAGGGAATCGCTGTCTACATGGTCCATCATCCATTGCAGGGCGGTGGTGTCAATTGTAATATGAATCTCGGCGACTTCGGAGTCGTCATACAGCAGGGCGCTTCCGTTCTGGGCCGGCAGACTCTGGAAGGTCAACCACGCCAGGAAGAGCAACCCGCGGACCAGCGTTTCCGTTTTCATGGGCCGCCGCGGTTGGGAGCCCCGGGCGTCGGGTGCAGATAGTCCCGGCAATTCGAGCTGCACTCCGCCGTCCGGCAGGAATCACAGGCACCGAATGCGATCCAATTGTCTTCACCGTCGGGATAGCGTCCTTCGGACATATCGGTGCCCTGCGCCCGAAACACATGTTGATCCAGGGGAGTCAAGTCCGGGGTGAACAGTCCCAATTCTTCTCCGTCCGCCCGCAGCCGGAAGGAGGCATGGAGGGGGCCCTCTTCCGGTTCGCCATCCGCCCAGATCAGCAGGAAGGCCCCGGGCGGGAGCAGGGTGGAATCGGGAAAGACATATTTATCGGGTATCTCCAGATGATCGGTGAGGGTGTATCCGCTCAGATCCACCGTATCCGGACCCGAATTGAACACTTCGATCCAGTCGTCGTAGTCGCCGAATTCATCCTGAAGGGTGGAATCGTTTCTGGCTTGAAATTCATTGAGCACCGGTCCGTTGGTGGTGGGATGGTCGGAGGAAGGACAGCCCGTGAACCCCAGACCGGCGAGCAGCACCGCTCCCGCCCAAATCCGTCGTGCCATCGGATCAGAAATCCCGGGCGAGTTCAATACCCGTGATAAAAACCCGGTTGGTTTTATTCTCATTCCAATCCTCCCACTGCAAAATGGCTTCCAGGTCCAGGATATACCCTCCCAGCCTTGTTCGGCCGGTGACGGTGCACCGCAGTCGTGACAGCACCCAGGACTGAGGTTCCACCCGGTGGAAAGTTTCCAGCGCCAGGATGGGCTCCCAGCGCTTGGCCGGCTGCCCTTTCCAGCGCCCCCGATTCCGAATGGTCAGTTCGGAGCTGGAATTTCCTTGCCATTCCGACTGGATTTTACACCGATACTGAATCTTGCAGTGGTTTCGTTTTTGTTTCCATTTCAGGGTGCCAAAGCTCCGGGAAGTGGTTTTGTCGCCGTACCAGGAGTAGCGAAAGCCCAGGGACAGTTTCCAGGCCGGGTTCAGGGTCCGTTCCGCCGTTCCTTCCGTGTAGGTCTTTTTGAAAGTAGGCAAGGGATCCCGGTAGCGCAACCCCTGTCGCAGACTCAATTCCCAGCGGGCGTTCAGTGCGGTGGACAAAGTCAGGGACGTCCAGAATTCATCCATGGTCTGGGCCGGGTTCATTTCCGGCACCAGAACCAGGAACAGGAAAGTGTACCGGAGGATCCGCTTCATCCCTGTACGGGATAAAAGATCCGAATTCGGGCCCGTTTGCGCCGCAGGTTGATCCGAACGATTTTCACATCCTGGACGTCGAATCCGGTTCGCTCCCTCAGATCGGCCAGAAATGCGTCCCTCTGATCGGGGCGGAGCAGGTCCAGGCGGTCGTAGAGCAGAATCGTCTCCAGGATGGGCTTCCGGTGGAGAAACCATTCCAGACACCAGGCGACCAATAAAATGGCTCCGTTGGGCACCAGGATTACCTCCAGCGGCAGGTTTTGTACCGCCACGCCGTCAAAAAGACCGAGGGTGATGGAACCGAAGAGATAGGTCATTTCCCGGATCGGAACCGGTTCCGTGCGGTACCGCATGATGCCGAAGACGGCAAACAGGCCGAAGGCGAATCCCGCACTCAGGGGAACGATCCCAAACAGAATGCTGATGAAGAAAACAATCGAATTGAACATGAAAAAGGTGAAGACGTACCCCAGTTCATGGGATTGGTGGCGGTTGTACACCACCAGAACGAAGAGGGTAATCGCCACCAGGTCGATGCCATAGTATAGCAGGAGGGGGAAGAAATGGAGCGTGCTTTCCATAATCGGATGTCCGGTTTTAGGCGTTCAAAAGGAATTCCAACCGAAGGGAAATTACACCGCCGGCGAGAGAATACCCATTATTCCAATGCAAATCGGGCCCTGCCGGAGCGTGCCTTTCATCTTTGTTCCGGGAAAGGGTTCGCCTATATTTGCCCCCTCACAAAAGGAGTCAACATGTCAGATTGGGTATTGATCCTGGGATGTTCTACCGGGCACGGAGGTGCCACCGCCAGGCGTCTGGCGCAGGACGGCTATGGCATTCTGGGATTTCATTTCGATCGGGGGGAGGTAAAAAGGCAGGCCCTGGCTTTCCGGGATGAATTGGCCGAAATCAACGGCGGACGGGTCCATTTCTGGAACACCAATGCCGCTGCACTGGAAACCATGGACGAATATATTCCCAAGATCGAAGAGATCACCGCCGGGAAACCGTTGAAATTATTGTTGCATTCCATCGCCTTCGGTACGACCATGAATCTCCTGGGAGAAAAGCATGTGACCCGGAAGCAGATGGATATGACCATCCATGTCATGGGGACCTCCCTGTTGTACTGGACCCAGAAGCTGCATGACCGCAACCTGTTGGGGCGCGGTTCCCGAGTGATGGGCTTTACCAGTGAGGGCAATTACGTGGCCATGGAAGGGTATGGCCCGGTGAGTGTGGCGAAGGTGGCGATGGAAGCCATTTTACGTCAGATCGGCTGGGAGCTGGGTCAGTTTGGGATCACGGCCAACGCCATCCAGGCCGGAGTGACGCCCACCCGGGCCCTGACCAAAATCTCCGACCGCTGGGAAGACTGGGTGGAGCGCACCCGCTACCGGAATCCCATGCGCCGGACCACCACTCCGGAAGATGTGGCCAACGTGGTATCGCTGCTGTTGCGGCCTGAAGCGGATTTCATCAACTGTTCCATCGTGTATTGCGACGGAGGGGAGCACCGCAGCGGTCGGATTTATTGAACTCCGCGGCTTGAGGGAAGGATTCTACTGGTTGAGGATCTCGTCGTGGAGATCGATGATCTGTGTCCGGTTGGCCGTGATATAATGGTATTCATCACTCACCCGCTGTTTGGCGTCCCGGATCCAGATTTGCGCCAGACTGGCTTTGCGTTCGTCGCGTTGGGCACAATCCAGAAAGAGGATGGAAATAGTAATATCGATGGCCATGTCCACGATCCGGCGGGAGACGAAATCGGTATATTCTGAATCATGGCGTTCTTTCACGTGTTGTACCGCCTTCTGCAGCAAGGGGATCATGCTTTTGGTGCTGCGAACCAGAGGATTGAATTTGCCCGGGAACGACCGCTGTTGAAAATCATCGAAGTAGCGGTTCAGCACGCCGGCCAGAATGCCTCCGATGGCTCCCACCACCTGTAACTGGGAGGTGCCCTCGTAGATGTTGGTGATGCGCGCGTCCCGGTAATAGCGTTCCATGTTGTAATCTTTCATGAATCCGCTGCCGCCCATAACCTGAATGCCCTGGTAGGCGACCCGGTTGCACATCTCGGCGTTGAAGTACTTGGAAAAGGGAGTGAGTACCGACGCCAGCCGTTCATAATACTTGGCGGACATCTTCATTTCCGGATCGACCGCTTCACCCCTGGCCTGAGCCTGTTGCACCCGGGCGGTCAGATGCTTTTGCAAATCCACGATTTTGCCCGTTTCGTACAGCAACATTCGTCCCGCTTCGATCCGTAGTTTCATGTCTGTCAGCATTTCATACACGGC
>RFIZ01000160.1 GCA_003695105.1 Fidelibacterota bacterium | reverse complement strand
GCCCACCGTCAGGCCATATTGAATCGGGAGCGGATAAAAGCCCACAAAAGAACGGTAGTCCGGATCCAACCGCGGTCCGCCGATCCGGATTCCTGTCAAAGGATCGGGTCGGTCTAACACCAGCACCGGAATTTGTTGCTCTCCCGCCGCTTCCAGGACCAGCCCGAGGGTGGAAATGTAGGTGTAGAACCGGGCGCCGATGTCCTGAATATCATACAGGATCAAATCTACGTCCCGAAGCATATCCGGGGTTGGCTTACGGACGTCCCCGTACAGGCTGATGACCGGCGGCAGGGTTTGAAACTTGTCACCATACCGGACCGATTCTCCGGCAGCAGCTTCGCCCAAGAGACCGTGTTCCGGGGAAAAGATCACTTTCAGTTCTACGTCCGGCAGAGACAACAGGAGTTGGTAATTGGGGCGGCCCTGGTGGTCCCGGCCGGTCTGGTTGGTCACCAGCGCCAGCCTTTTTCCCCGAATCAGGTCTATCGAATCGCTCAGGAGCACTTCGAGTCCCAGGCGTACGGGGGTTACCTCCACCGGCGGCGCTGGCTTATGAAAATGATCCTCCGCCTGAAGCTGGTGGATGGAGGGATGGGCCTGGGCCAGCAGCAGTGCCGCTGTCCCGGGTAGGAGGCAGTGGAGTAGGAAGGCGCGTTGCATGGATCGAAAATAAAATTACTTCTCTTCCGGGAGAAGCGAAACCATTACCTGCCTGAAGCGGAGAGGAATTCCGTATGGTAGCAAAGAGATAAAATTGTACGGATATGTTCCAGGTGCTCAGGTGAGCGGATGCAGATTTCTCTCCCGTCACTCTCGGCTATTTCAACAAGGTAAACGGGCGACCCACCCGGCGGTTGCCCTGCCGGAGGGTGGCCAGATAGACACCGGCAGGCGCCGGTGTCTGATCGGGGAATCGCCGGACCCAAACGAATTCTTGTCCGCCCGGTGGTATCCGGACGGCCACCACCCGTTCACCCCGGAGCGTATAGATGGTCAGGGCGGTGGACCGACTGGAATCGCTGCGAAAGGTGATAGTGATTTTTTCTTCTCCTGACGCAGGATTGGGATAGATATTGGTGAAACCCAGTGAAAGCCCGGTACCGGTCGTATCCACGGGAGGAATGACCGGTCCCAGACCCAGGAAATCCAACGCTGCCTGCATCAGGGCCGTACGGGCCGTTGCCGGATAGACGGCTTCGAAACCCACGGCCAGATAGATCAACCTCCCGTCAATCTGGGAGGTGCCGAACCTGCCCTGAAAAGCGATGCCGGCCGCGCCATGGGCCGAAGGATCGATCCCGGGATAGGTGGCGCAGATGGTAGCACCCTCTGCCGGGAGAATGCCGTCCGGCCAGTCCACGTCATAGGTTCCGTGGGACCCGTTGTCAAAGGCGATGGAACCTAACGGGGAGAAGATGCCGGTTCCCGAAAGTTGGTATACACCCTGATGGCCGCCGGCTGCATCGGAAATATAGTGTGCTCTCAAATAGTTGCCGTAAAAGGCTTGATCAGCCGCATTGCCCTGAGCCACCAAATCATACCCGATTTCCGAGCCGGAGACGAAGAGGCGTCCTCCGGCCTCCAAATAGGCTTCGACTTCGGCCTGCTCGGCCGCTGTGAAGGTGGCCGAGCCAGATCCTTCCTCTCCCAATATCCAGTCCACCAGGCCATAGTTGCGAAGATCGACTGCGCCGGACTCCACTGCCTCGTTGGTGACCCCGTCGAAGGTAAGACCCCCGGCCGCCAGAGCCAGTCCATGGCGGATAAATGTGTCGTGGAGATTCGTGGTGCCCGTTTCCCGGTCGAACCCCTGGACGATGAGGGCCTCGGCCCGCTCCGTGGCCGGGGCAATGCCGAGGATGTCCTGCGATGCAACCGCTCCGAAGGAGTTGACGGCTTCGATCCGGATCCAGGACGGTCCGTGGGTCGGCAGCCCGTTGATTGTAAAGGGATTTCCGCTGAAGGGACCCAGGGTTTCCGTCAGCGTGGCTCCGTCGGAATACCTCAGAACGCGAAAATAGTCAGCATGTACGGCCCCGGAGTACCGGCAGTGGATGGCTCCGTCCGCTTGCAGGAGAGCCACTTCCTGAGGAGCGGTCGGTGGTCCGGACCCGCTAAAGACGGAAGCCAGGAGATCCCACAGTTCCTGACGACCGTGATCATAGCCCAGAGCCCAAATACCGACACCCTGCAGGTTTTGAGACAAGGCCAGATCATATTTCAGTTCCAGGGACTGGGCATCGTCATACCAGCCCTGGTGCCAGCCACCGGAGGAATAGGCATACCAGGGAGTCTGGCTATTGGTATCCCAGTTGCGACCGTAGGTCGCGGCCAGTACGACGGCTGTATTATAAATTTTCGAAGATCCGGTTCCGGTGGTCGCTGCTCCGGGACTGGAACTGACGGCCGGCCATTCGATACCGTAGTAGGGGACTCCCAGAATCAATTTGTCCGCCCGATTCCCGGTGGATGCGAGATAATCACTCACGGACCAGGACACGTTGTAGGTCCCCCCGGTGAGGGGGGCGACGGCCCCGGTGGTGGAACTCCCGGACCAGTGGTAATCATAGCCCATGATGAACAGGCCGTCGGCTATCCCGGCCAGGGCCGAATAGTCCCAGGCATGATTCCAGTCCACTGCCGGCATGGCCAGAGTTACTTCCGATCCGGGAATCTGGGTATGGAAGGTGGTGGTCAAATCGGTGATGAATTGGACCATATTTTGTTTTTGGGATGCCGGCAGCCCCTCGAAATCAATATTGACACCGTCCGCCTGGCCCGCCTGAACCTGGGACAGGAGATTGGTGATCAGTGTCTGGCGTCTGTCGGCGGAAGAAAGGAGGGTCTCCATCGAAGAAGAATTGAACAAGGTCGCACACAGCACCACTTTTACTCCATGGGCATGAGCGGCATTGATGAGTCCGGTGACGGGCCAACCGTGGAGGTGGGTCAACTGGCCGCTGGAATTCACCTCTGCACTGAAATAGGCGACGGTGGTCAGCAAGTCATAATTGTAGTCCTGCCAGTTCGTTCCTTCCCAGTAGGGATGGTAGCCGAAAACCGTCCGGCTGGGGGCAAAAGCCCGGGGCTGGAGGGGCAGGATCGCGGTGGTATCGGGACGATAGAGGGGTTCCTGGTAGTGTTGTCGATAGTAATTCCATTGGCGTTGATGGATGCCCGGGTGGGGTTGGGCTCCCAGGAGGGCCAGCAGGAACAGGACCGCCGGACTACAGTTTCGTCGTTCGAAAAATGTCATCGATAGTTTCCCGCCGCCGGATGAGCTGAGGTCGCTGATCTACCAGCAGCACTTCCGCCGGGCGGGGCCGGGTATTGAATTGGTGGGACATGGAATAGCCATAGGCGCCCACATCCAGAATGGCCAGAAGATCCCCTTCCTTCACAGCCGGGAAGGGTCGCTCCACCGCCAGTCGGTCCGTATTTTCACAAATGCGGCCGGTGATATCCACCACCTGGACCGGCTCTGCCTCCGGTTCACCCACTTTGTAGATACGGTGGTAGGCATTGTACAGTGCCGGTCGCATGAGGGTTTCCATTCCGGCATCGGTGCCGATGTAAGTGCGATAACCGGACTTGATTCCCGTGACCCGAGTCAAAAGAATGCCCGTATTTCCCACAATGGATTTTCCCGGTTCGATCCAGAGTTGGGGCCGGTCTTTGCTGCGCCGATAGGATTGGCCCAAAATCCGCCCCAGACGGGAAAACAAGTTCCCGAAGTCAAGGGGTTCCTGGTCGTCCCGGTACGGGATACCAAATCCGCCACCGATGGAAAGATAATTCAGGTGGATACCCAAAGCCGTTTCCAGTTCCCGGGCGTGTTGGAGGATCACTCCCAGGAGAGATTCGAAATAATCCGGATCCAGATTACCGGAACCCGTCATGCATTGCAAACCGAATTGCCGGATTCCCAGCTCATAAGCGCGACGATAAGCCGTCACCAGATCCCGGTGGGGAACCCCGAACTTGGCTTTTTCTCCGGCGGTGACGATCTGAGCGAAAGTACCCCGGCCAAAACCGGGATTGAGCCTAAAAGAGATTTCTTCCGGTAACCCCAGGCGTGCCAGACGGTCCAGGGAGGTGATATCATCCAGATTGATATGGGCTCCGGCATCCAAAGCGGCCTGCAAATCATCGGCTGATTCATAGTTGCCGGTAAAAATGCATTCGGAACCGGTGATTCCGGCCCGCCGGGCAGCCTCCAACTCCCCGGGACTGGAACAATCCCCGCCCAGGGATGGCAGGTGATAACGCATCCGGGAGAGCAAATGGGGGTTGCTGTTGGCCTTGATGGCATAGCAAATGTGATAGTCGCGGATCGCGGACCGGAGAGCTGCGTCGATGGTCTCCAGATTGGAGCGAAGTTGTTCATCCACGTAGAGGTAGAGGGGGGTTCCATAGGACCGGGCCAGGTCTTCGAACAGGGCGCGGTTTTTGACCAATTCAAAGAGAGGATGGACAGCCATGGTTCGCTCTTGTCTGGAAAATCTTGGGAGACAATATCATTCAATAATCTAGGCGTATTCCTCCACAGGTTCAAAGGAGAAGGGAGAGGGAGAGGCTAATTAGGACTTGTCGCTCCGGTTATCCAATCTTAATTTGGATCGTTCTTCATCCTGTGAAGAAGGAGGAAATATCATTGAGTCCCTGTGAATGTTATAAACATGCAGAAGACATTGCAGCGGAAGCACAGCCGTTCTACCAGCAGCTTCCGCATGACCATGTGCTCCGGACACTCATGGAAGAACATGCCCAGATCCTGGGATTCCTGCGGGATCTGGAAGCGTGTGCGGCGGACATTCAGACCATGGATAAAATGGAGGGGGAGTCCGAATTCATCCACCGGATCGAGTTTTTATCCCGCCATCTGTTGGAAACGGAACGCCATCACATTCGTGAGGAAATCGCTCTGCTAACCCGTTTGGCAGAAGCCCATCACTCCACCATCACTGTCCGCCTCCGCAAGGAACATGACGTTCTGGGTGTGAAAAAAAGACAGTTTTCCAACCTGGTCTTGCGCCTGTATACCATGTATTTCCAGGAGTTCAAACAGCAGTTCAGCTCCCTGGCGGAAGACGTCATCGCCGGACTCCGGGACCACATCGAATATGAAGATCAGACGATCTATCCCCTGGCCTACCAGGTTTTGTCTCCTGCCGACTGGGAAGCGGCCCGGAGCGAGTGTGACCGCATCGGCTACTGTTGTTTTACTCCCGGTGAACATCATCACCTCCGGGAAATCAATACTCTGGCCCGCTAGGCTGCGATCCTGATCTGGTCTGGTACTCCGGGGCGGATGTAAGTTCGCCCCCCTAGTTTGGCACCACCGTGATTCAGGATCTTTCGGCCGTATTCCTCATCGGACTCTTCAGCAGCTTCAGCCATTGTTATGGTATGTGCGGTGGTTTTGTGGTGGCCTATTCGGTACGGATGCCTGCCGGCTCCTCGGTACCAGCCTTTCGGTCCTGGCTTCCCCACCTGCTCTATAATGGCGGACGGATCCTGACCTATACCTTCCTTGGAGCCTGGTTTGGATTATTCGGTGCTTCTTTACGAATTCTGTTGCACGATTATCAGGCCGTTGTCTTCCTGGCGGCAGGAGTGGTGATGGTTCTGGTGGGTCTGGATTTTGCCGGATGGATTTCCGTTTCAATGGGAAAGCTGCCGGGGTATCGTTCCTATATCGGGTGGGTCCGGAACCTGATTCAGGTGGTCAATTACCGTAATCTCTTTCTGTATGGACTGGTATTGGGTTTTCTCCCCTGCGGGCTGGTGGCCATCGCTGCGGCCCAGGCCGCTGCGACGGGTGATCCGCTCCTGGGGATGGCCACCATGGCCGTATTTGGTCTGGGAACCATGCCCGCCATGACCCTATTGGGATTCACTGCGCAAAAACTATCCGCGG
>RFIZ01000159.1 GCA_003695105.1 Fidelibacterota bacterium | reverse complement strand
GACGGTGGAATTGATCACGCCGATTGCGATGGACAAGGAGCTGCGGTTCGCCATTCGTGAAGGCGGTCATACCGTCGGCGCCGGTGTCGTAACCGATATCATCGAATAAGATGGCCGGCAATAGTAAACGGGTCATAATTCAACTGGAGAGTACGGCTGGTACGGGGTACCGCTACACCGTGACCAAGAGTAAACGCCTGCATCCAGAACGGGTCGAGTACAAGAAATATGATCCGATTGCCCGGAAGCATGTCATCTTCAAAGAAACCAAATAAACTGACCCATAGGAGCGTAGCTCAATTGGCAGAGCACCGGTCTCCAAAACCGGGGGTTGCGGGTTCGATTCCTGCCGCTCCTGCAGCGAAGTAGGACCTTCTGGTAACGATGTTTAAAAAGATCAAACAATTTATTGATGAAGTGCAATTCGAAATGAGCAAGGTCTCCTGGCCCAATTGGAATGAGTTGCGGGGATCGACCTATATCGTCCTGACCCTGTCTCTGATCCTGGCGGTCTACCTGTTCATTGTAGACTTTGTGCTGAATCGTCTGGTGAGTGTGATTTTGTAATGGAGTGGTATTCCCTGAGAGTCATATCCGGTAAGGAACAGAAAATCCGGGATGCAATTCTGGCGGAGGTCAAACAACAGCATCTGGACGATGTGATTCAGGATGTGCTGGTACCGACGGAAAGCATCGTGGAAATGCGGGATGGAAAAAAGAAAGTCCGGAACCGGGTCTTTTTCCCCGGATATGTGCTGATCAAAATGGAGCTCACCAAGGAATCCCGGTATCTGGTAGAGGAATTGAACGGCGTCATGAGTTTCGTCGGACCGAAAGGGGAACCCCAGGCCTTGAAACCCGAAGAGATCAATCGGATTCTGGGCGTGGTGGAAGGCGCCGAGGGCAAACAGGTCCTGGCCAACCCCTTCAAAGTGGGCGATGCCGTGAAGGTCGTGGACGGACCGTTTACCGATTTTTCGGGATTCGTCCAGGAGGTCAATGCAGAGAAACAGAAGTTGAAGGTTTCGGTGAGTATTTTCGGGCGACCGACGCCGATCGAACTGGATTTTTTACAAGTCGAACTGGAGAAATAACGTAGTCATGGCGAAAAAGGTAATCGGTTTTATCAAATTGCAAATTCCCGGCGGACAAGCCAATCCGGCGCCTCCGGTGGGGCCGGCCCTGGGTCAGCACAGCGTCAATATCATGGATTTCTGCAAGGCCTTCAATGCGGAAACCCAGGATAAAATGGGTACCATCATCCCGGTGGAAATCACGGTGTATGCCGATCGAAGCTTTACATTTATCACCAAGACTCCCCCGGCGGCGGTGCTTCTGAAGCAGGCGGCCAAAATTGAGAAGGGATCGGGCGAACCCAACAAAACCAAAGTGGGTACCGTGAGTCGTGCCGATGTGAAAGAAATCGCCGAAATCAAAATGAAAGATTTGAATGCCAATACTCTGGAAGCAGCCATGAGTATGATTGAAGGTACGGCCCGCAGCATGGGGCTGGAAGTGAGCGAGTAAAACCATGTTTGTTTCAAAGAATCAAAAAGCCGTCGCGGAAAAGATCGATCGCACCCGTCTGTATGAACTGGAAGAGGCGATCAATCTGTTGAAAGAATTGTCCTTTGCCAAATTTGACGAAACCCTGGAATTGCATATGAACCTGGGAGTGGAACCGCGCCACGCCGACCAGAATATCCGGGTTTCAACTACCTTACCCCACGGAACGGGGAAAGAAGTCAAGGTGTTGGTGGTCACCACCGGTCCGAAAGAAAAAGAGGCGGAAGAAGCGGGCGCCGACTACGTGGGGAAAGAATATCTGGAGAAAATCAAAGCCGGATGGACGGACGTGGACAAAATCGTGGCCACGCCCGATATGATGCCGGAACTGGGAAAAATGGGTAAAATTTTGGGACCCCGGGGGCTGATGCCCAATCCCAAAAGCGGTACGGTCACGATGGATATCGCCAAAGCCGTGAAAGAACTGAAAGCCGGGAAAATTGAACTCCGGGTCGATAAAAGCGGTATCATTCACGCTCCCTGTGGTCGGTTGTCCTTCGACACGACTGCCCTGGCGGAAAATGTGAAAGAGATTTACACCACGATCATGAAAGCCAAACCGGCTTCCGTGAAAGGGACCTATTTAAAGAAAATGTCTTTGTCCAGTACCATGGGTCCCGGTCTGAAAATTGATCATTCAACATTGAGGTAACTTCGATGCCGAATCAGAAAAATATTGAGCAGGTGGCGGAACTGGCGGAGAAATTTGGCAAAGCCGCCGCCATTTATTTTACCGATTACCAGGGGTTGGATGTCGCCAATATCACAGAATTACGGAGCAAATTTTACGAAGGCTCCGTCGAGTACCGGGTGGCGAAGAATACTCTCATCAAAATTGCCGCCGAGCAGAACAATCTGACCGGGCTGGATGAAATCCTGGCCGGACCGACCGCCCTGGCGATATCCTATGATGAACCGACCGCCCCGGCCCGCATCATCAAAGAATTCACAAAGAAGCGTGAAAAACCCAATGTCAAAGGCATCCTGTTTGATGGCGAACTTTTGCCCGGTGAAGAATTCAAACGCCTGGCGGATCTGCCGTCCAAACCGGAATTGCTGTCCATGCTCATCGGTCTGTTGCAGAGTCCGATGACCAAATTGGTGCGCACCCTCCAGGCGCCGCTCTCCAATACCGTCCAGGTGTTGCAGAGCCTGAAGGATAAAAAATCATAAGTAATCAATAGTGAAGAAGGAGTGAGATAATGGCCGTTTCTCGTGCTGATGTCCTGACCTACCTTGAAGAAGCCAACATGGTGGAAATTTCCGAATTGATCAAAGAGATCGAAGAAAAATTCGGAGTCACTGCCGCTGCTCCCGTCGCTGTGGCAGCCGCCCCGGTCGCGGGTGGTGAAGCCGCTGCGGAAGAAGAAAAAACCGAATTCGACGTCGTGTTGACCGGTGTGGGACAGCAAAAAATCAATGTGATCAAGGTGGTCCGTTCCCTCACCAATCTGGGGCTGAAAGAAGCGAAGGAACTGGTGGATTCCGCCCCGAAAGCGATCAAAGAAGGCGTTTCCCAGGCGGAGGCGGATGAAATCAAAGCCAAGTTGGAAGAAGTTGGCGCCACCGTCGAGGTAAAATAATCTGATCTGCTCTGATCGTTTTCTCCTCGCACCCATTTTTCAACCCAACACAAGGAGGCTTTCTTGGGAGCCACGTTGACCAGTCCAACGGGACGGATTTCGTTTCGGAAAATCCCGTCCATTGTTGAGATACCCGATCTAATTTCCGTTCAGACCGATTCCTACGCCCTGTTTTTACAGGAAGATCGGCTGGATAACGAACGGATTAAAATTGGATTGGAAGAAGTGTTCCAAAATGTGTTTCCGATCGAAGACAGTCATCGGAATTACGTGCTGGAATACAAAGGATACTATCTAGCCACCCCGAAATATACACCGGAAGAATGCATCGACCGGGGCGTGACCTATTCCGCCCCGCTGAAGGTGAAACTCGTCCTGCATATTACGGACGAAAACAATCGCAATGAATACGCCCAGTCCATTGAACAGGATGTGTATTTTGGGAACATTCCCTATATGACGGAAAAAGGCACCTTTATCATCAATGGTGCCGAACGGGTGGTGGTATCCCAGCTGCAACGGTCTCCCGGGGTATTTTTCGACGATTCCATTCATCCCAACGGGACCAAATTGTACCAGGCCCGAATCATTCCCATCCGGGGATCCTGGGTGGATTTCACGACTGACATCAACGACTGCCTGTTTGTGATCATCGACCGGCGCCGGAAATTTCCGGCCACCATGCTGCTCCGGGCGCTGGGATTCTCCACCAATGCCGATATTTTCCGGGCCTTTGGTGTGATTCGGACCGCCAAACTGAACAAGGACTCCCGGGATGATCTGATCGGGTCCACCATTGTGACGGACATCGTCGATACGATGACCGGGGAAATTTTCTTTGAAGGCGGCACCGAAGTCACCCAGGAGGTGATCGATACGCTTACCGAAGCGGGAATCAAATCCATCGAGGTAGTGGACGGGAACAAGGACTTTGCTTCCATGCTGTTGCTGAACACCATGGAAAAAGATCCGACCCACAATACGGAAGAGGCGCTGGGAATCGTCTATCAAATGCTGCGTTCCGGCGAACCGCCCAACCTGGAAACGGCCCAGAAATTCATCGAACGCATGTTCTTCAGCTCGAAGAAATACGATCTGGGGCAGGTGGGACGGTATCGGTTAAATCAGCAGTTTGATCTGGATGTCCCGGTGGAAAATACCGTCCTGACGATGGACGACATCATCATGGTGCTCAAATTCCTCATCGATATGCGGAAAGGGGAGCGGGGAACGGACGATATCGATCACCTGGGGAACCGTCGGGTGCAGACCGTCGGCGAACAGTTGAAAATCCAGTTTTCCACAGCACTGAGCCGTATGATCCGGACCATCTACGAGCGAATGAATTTGCGGGAGGCCGAATCGATCACACCGCAGGATCTCATCAACTCCCGGGTGGTCACCACCGTCATCAATACTTTTTTCTTTACCAGTCAGCTGTCCCAGTTCGGGGACCAGACCAATCCGCTGGCGGAAATCACCCACAAGCGCCGGATTTCAGCTCTGGGTCCGGGTGGATTGACCCGGGAACGGGCCGGTTTTGAAGTCCGGGACGTGCATTACACCCATTATGGCCGGCTGTGTCCCATTGAAACGCCGGAAGGTCCCAATATTGGTCTCATCTCCTCTCTGGCGCTCCTGGCAAAAGTCAATGAGCATGGGTTCATTGAGGCACCGTACCGGAAAGTGGAAAAACGCAACGGTCAGTCCTACGCCACCGAAACGATCGAATACCTGTCGGCGGACGATGAAGACCGGGTCCTGATCGCCCAGAGTAACGCCACTCTGGACGAGAAAAAACAATTGGTGGACGAGCGGATTCGGGTGCGGATTCGCGGGGACTTCCCCATGGTCCAGCCGGACGAAGTTCAGTACATGGACGTGGCTCCGGATCAGATCCTGAGTGTGGCCGCTGCCCTGATTCCCTTTGTGGAGCACGACGACGCCAACCGTGCCCTGATGGGATCCAATATGCAGCGTCAGTCGGTACCGCTGATTCGCCCCACGGCTCCTCTGGTGGCCACCGGTCTCGAAGCCAAGGTGGCTGTGGACTCCAAAGCCTGCGTCACGGCGCCCACCGACGGTGTCATCACCTATGTCGATGCCGAACGCATTGTTATGAAGACCAACGAGTTGCCGGATGAATTAAGCTTGATCGAAGGCGACAACCTGATCGAAGTGAAACTGAAAAAATACAACCGGTCCAATCAGAGCACCTGCTATAACCAGCGTCCCCTGGTGAAAAAGGGGCAACGGGTCAAGAAAGGCCAGGTTCTGGCCGACGGCGCTTCCACCGATCACGGCGAACTGGCTCTGGGACAGAACGTGCTGGTGGCCTTCATGCCCTGGCGGGGCTACAACTTTGAAGACGCCATCATCATCAATGAGCGGCTGGTGCGGGATGACGTGTTTACTTCCATTCACATCAACGAAATCGAACTGGAAGTCCGGGAGACGAAGCGCGGTGAGGAAGAGCTGACGCCGGAAATTCCCAACGTTTCCGAGGACGCCACCAAGGATCTGGATAAAAACGGTATCATCCGGGTGGGAGCCCGGGTGAAGGAAGGGGACATCCTGATCGGAAAAGTGACCCCGAAGGGAGAGACCGATCCCACACCCGAAGAAAAATTGCTGCGGGCGATTTTCGGAGAAAAAGCCGGTGATGTGAAAGATGCTTCCAAGCGGGCCGAGCCGGGCATCCAGGGTGTCGTCATCGATACGAAACTGTTTGAGAAGCGGGCAAAACGGTCCCGTCAGGAAGAGCGGAGAATCATCGAAGCTCTCCAAAAGAAAGCCCGGGACGACAAAAAAGCCCTGAAACGGGCCCGGGATGCCAAATTGGTGGAATTGCTGAAAAACCAGACGTCGGATGGAATCCGGGATATGTCCACCAACCGAACCCTGATCAAAAAGGGTACCCGCCTCACAGAAAAACGGCTGAAATCCTTCGACATGGAGCGATTTGCTCAGGATGCTCCCTGGATCGAAGACAAGCGGGTCTGGAAAAAGATCAAGACGGTGTGGAAATCCTTCCATAAGGAATGGAAGAAGATTGAGGACACCCTGGAAGCGGAAGTATTCAAAGTACGGATCGGTGACGAGCTACAGCCGGGGATTCTCAAGTTGGCCAAAGTCTATGTCGCCAGTAAACGAAAGATCCAGATCGGGGATAAAATGGCCGGTCGCCACGGCAACAAGGGTGTCGTCGCCACCATCGTTCCGGAAGAGGACATGCCCTTCACGGAGGACGGAACTCCGGTGGACATCGTGTTGAATCCGCTGGGTGTGCCTTCCCGGATGAATCTGGGGCAGTTATACGAGACCATGCTGGGCTGGGCTGGACAGGTCCTTGGGTGTCGTTATGAGACCCCGGTCTTCAATGGCGCTACACCGGAAGAAGTGGAAGAAGAACTGAAACGTGCCGGCCTGCCGGTGACGGGTAAATCACGCCTGATTGACGGACGGACGGGAGAATATTTTGACAATCCAGTGACGACGGGCTATATCTACATGATGAAACTGAGCCATATGGTGGATGACAAAATGCACGCCCGATCAACCGGACCCTATTCCCTGATCTCCCAGCAACCCCTGGGCGGAAAAGCACAATTCGGCGGTCAACGGTTGGGAGAAATGGAGGTTTGGGCTCTGGAAGCCTATGGTGCTTCCGCCACCCTCCAGGAAATCCTGACCGTGAAATCGGACGATGTGGAAGGACGGTCCAAAGTCTACAATGCCATCGTTCGCGGAGAAGACCTGCCGGCTCCGGGACCCCCGGAAGCCTTCAATGTGCTCATCAAGGAATTGCAGGGTCTTGGTTTAGATATTGAACTTGATTAAGGAGAGTCATCTTGACATTCATCCAATCGAATAAACTGGACACATCGAAAAAATACAGCTCCGTGACCATCGGACTGGCGTCACCGGAGATGATCCTGGCCCGGTCCTACGGAGAGGTGCTGAAACCGGAAACGATCAATTACCGCTCCTACAAACCGGAAAAAGACGGGCTATTTTGCGAAAAAATCTTTGGCCCCGTCAAGGATTATGAATGTCATTGCGGGAAATACAAAGGCATCCGGTACCGTGGTATCATCTGTGACCGGTGCGGTGTGGAAGTCACCCGCAAGAAAGTCCGTCGGGATCGCATGGGGCATATTACCCTGGCCGTTCCGGTGGTCCATATCTGGTATCTGAAATCCATCCCCAGCAAACTGAGCTATTTGCTCGGCCTGAGCACAAAAGAGCTGGAACGGGTGATTTATTATGAGCAGTTCCTGGTGATCGAACCCGGAAAAAGCGATAAAAATCCGCTGGATCTGATCGAGGAAGAAGAATTCCTGGAATTGGAGCGCCAGTACGGCTACAATGCCGTTACCGAGGAAGAACAGGAAAACGAGGAATACTTTTTGGCGCTTATGGGCGGGGAAGCCATCAAGGAAGCCCTGTCCCGTTTGAGCCTGACGGATCTGCGGAAAGAACTGGAAGATATCATTTCCACGACCCGCTCCAAACAAAAACGCAGTGACGCCCTGAAACGGTTGCTGGTGGTGAATGAATTCACCCCGGATGGCTTCAAAAAGAAAGTCAACAAACCGGAATGGATGGTCGTCTCCGTCCTGCCGGTCATCCCCCCGGAACTGCGTCCGCTGGTCCCGCTGGAGGGCGGCCGATTCGCAGCCAGTGACCTGAATGATCTGTACCGGCGGATTATCATCCGGAACAACCGTCTGAAGCAACTGATGGAAATCAAGGCTCCGGATGTGATTTTACGCAATGAAAAACGGATGCTTCAGGAATCCGTGGATGCACTCTTCGATAACAGTCGCCGGAAGACCGCCATTCGCAGCGGCACACGCCGTCCGCTGAAATCCCTGTCGGATATGCTGCGGGGAAAACAGGGTCGCTTCCGGCAAAACCTGTTAGGCAAACGGGTCGATTACTCCGGTCGTTCCGTGATTGTAGTGGGTCCCAATCTGCGCCTGCATGAATGCGGTCTGCCGAAGAATATGGCGCTGGAACTGTTCAAGCCCCATATGATCCACGCTTTGATCGAACGGGGGCTGGCCCAGACGCCCCGTACGGCCAAGCTGATGATCGAAAATCACGAGCCGGTCGTTTACGAGGTGCTGGAATACGTCGTGCGGGACCACCCGGTTCTGCTCAACCGGGCTCCCACGTTGCACCGCCTGGGTATTCAGGCTTTCCAGCCGGTGCTGGTGGACGGAAAAGCCATCCGGCTGCATCCCCTGGTGTGTACGGCCTTCAATGCGGACTTCGACGGCGACCAGATGGCGGTACATATTCCCCTGTCCATCCAGGCTCAGATGGAAGCCCGCATTCTCATGCTCTCCAGTCACAATATTTTACACCCGGCGAATGGCCGTCCGATCGCCATTCCGTCGCAGGACATGGTGCTGGGCGTCTATTATCTCACCCGACCCAAAGAAGGGGGAAAGGGAGAAGGAAAATCCTTCGCCTCCTTCCAGGAAGTGATTCTGGCCTATGAAAACAAAGCGGTCGATCTCCATTCGATCATCAATGTGCGTCACAAAGGTGTCTGGCACAAGAATACCACGGTGGGCCGGGTTCTGTTCAATTCCATCCTGCCCGATGAAATGGAATATGTGGATGAATTGATCGATAAAAAGCGGCTCAGCCGAATCGTCAATCGCACGTATCTCATCGCCGGAAACTATAAGACGGTCCAGTTCCTGGATAAACTGAAGGACATCGGTTTTGAAATCGCTACCAAGAGCGGCAGTTCCATCGCCATCAGCGATATTCTGATTCCGGAGGCCAAACAGGACATTCTGAACAAAGCCTATGAGCAGGTCGATGATATTCAACGGAAATTTGAACGCCACGTATTGACCGACGGCGAACGCTACAACAAGGTCATCGATATCTGGACCCACACCACGGGCTACGTGGCCGCGACCATGATGGATGCCATGCGGAAAGACCGGGATGGCTTCAACCCCGTCTTCATGATGGCCGATTCCGGCGCCCGAGGCAGCCAGGACCAGATCAAACAGCTGGCGGGGATGCGGGGACTGATGGCCAAGCCGCAAAAATCCATGAGCGGGGGTAAGGGCGAAATCATCGAGTCGCCGATTACGTCCAATTTCAAGGAAGGCCTGTCGGTGATGGAATACTTTATTTCCACCCACGGTGCCCGGAAAGGATTGGCAGATACGGCCCTGAAGACCGCCGATGCCGGCTATCTCACCCGGCGACTGGTCGATGTCTCCCAGGACGTGGTGGTGTCGGAGCTGGACTGCGGTACCATCAATGGGATTGTGCTGTCCGATCTGAAGGAAGGGGAAGAAATCATTGAAAGTCTGGCTGACCGGGTACTGGGCCGCACCATCGCCGATGATTTGATCATCGACGGGGAAGTGAAAATCAAGGCCGGTACGCTGATCACCGAGAAAGAAGCGGAAATCATCAACAAGTCCAACATCACCAATCTCCGGATTCGGTCGGTGCTGGCTTGTGAGTCCAAGCGGGGAATTTGCGCCAAGTGTTATGGCTGGGATCTCTCCAAACACCGGCTGGTGAATCTGGGAACCGCCGTCGGAATTCAGGCTGCCCAGAGTATTGGTGAGCCCGGGACGCAGCTGACCCTGCGGACCTTCCATATCGGTGGAACGGCTACCCGGATCATTGAACAATCGGAAATGAAGGCCAAATACGGCGGGGTCGTCAAGTTCTCCGACCGATATGATTCGGCCGAAACGGTGGATGACGACGGAGCGGAAATCACCCGCTGCGTAGTCCGTCACGCCAAACTGTATATCCTGGATCCCAAGACCAAAAAACAGAAAGCCGAATACAACATCCCCTACGGGGCGAATATGTTCGTTTCCGAAGGAGAAAAAATCAAACCCGGCACGATTCTGTTCCAGTGGGATCCCTATACCGATATCATCATTGCCCGTCATTCCGGGTTCGTCCGTCTGAAAGATTTCATCGAAGGGGAAACCTATCAGGTGGAAGCCGTGGAGGGCGGAAAGAAACAGATGGTGATCATCGAATCCCGGGATCGTCAGTTGAGTCCCCACGTGGAAATCGTGGACAAGGATGGCAATGTGATGGCTGGTGGTACCATTCTCCCGGTCAAAGCCACCCTGGTGGTGAACGACGGTCAGGAAGTGCTTCGCGGCCAGACCCTGGTGAAAATTCAGAAAGATATTGGAAAAACCCGGGATATTACCGGTGGTTTACCGCGGGTGGCGGAACTGTTTGAGGCCCGGAACCCCGCCAATCCGGCAGTGGTTTCCGAGATCAACGGAACCGTTTCCTTCGGGGAAACCAAACGGGGTATTCGGAAAATCATCGTCCAGCCTTCCGAAGGGGAACCCCGGACCTATTCCATCCCCTATGGGAAACATGTGATTGTCCATGAGGGAGATTTCATTACGGCCGGCACCCGTCTCTGTGAAGGCGCCATTTCTCCCAATGACATTCTGCGCATCATGGGACCTGGCGCGGTGCGGGAATACCTGGTGAATGAAATCCAGGAAGTGTACCGGCTCCAGGGCGTGAGCATCAATGACAAGCATATTGAAGTCATTGTGCGCCAGATGATGCGGAAAGTGTCCGTGGTGGATCCCGGTGACACGACTTTCCTGGAGACTCTCCGGGTCGACCGGTCTGAATTCTTCTCCGAAAACGAGCGGATTGCCAAGATGGTGGTAGTCACCGATCCCGGTGACAGCGACCTGGAAGAAGGGGCGCTGGTGGATAAGAAGGAATTCCGGGAAATCAATGCCGAGTTGAAGGCGGAAGGTAAAACCCCTGCCAAATCGCGGAAGACCAAACAGGCCACCTTTGAGCCGATCCTGATGGGCATTACCCAGGCCTCCCTGAATACGGAAAGTTTCCTGTCGGCGGCCTCCTTCCAGGAGACGACACGGGTGCTGACCGATGCGGCGACGGCGGGCAAGACGGATTATCTCCGGGGATTGAAAGAGAATGTGGCCATTGGCCGGGCCATCCCGGCCGGAACCGGTTTCCCGGGGCTCGAAGACATCTATGTCATCGATCCCGATCAAACCGAGGAAGAGACAGTCCAATCAGAAGTGTCGGAAGAGGTGGAATAAGTGGTGGTAAGACGAAATTTGATTGACTGTATTTCGAGAAAACAGGTAAATTTATAGGCTTTATTTGAATACGCTATGCCGACGATAAATCAACTCATTCGCAAAGGTAGACAACGGGTTCGCCGGAAGACGGCCACGCCCGCTTTGAAGGGAAATCCCCAAAAGCGGGGTGTTTGCACTCGTGTGTACACGACTACGCCCAAAAAACCTAACTCCGCGCTCCGGAAGGTAGCCCGTGTCCGTTTGACCAACGGAATCGAGGTAACCGCCTACATTCCCGGGGAAGGACACAATCTCCAGGAACACTCCATCGTACTGATCGAAGGCGGTCGGGTGAAGGACCTTCCGGGCGTACGGTATCATATCGTGCGCGGTACCGCCGATACCGCCGGTGTCTCCGATCGTAAAACCAGCCGCTCCAGGTACGGCGCCAAACGACCCAAGTCTTGATATCATGAGAAGAAGAAGACCAGAACGACGCGAAATCGCTCCCGATCCCATTTACGGTGACCTGCAGGTGGCCAAGTTCATCAATTATTTGATGGAACGGGGAAAGAAAGGTGTAGCGGAGAAGATTTTTTATGATGCCATGGAGTCGATTCAGGCCAAAACCAAGACGGAAGGCATCAAAATCTTTCAACAGGCCATCAAAAATGCCTCCCCGTTGCTGGAAGTAAAATCCCGGCGGATCGGCGGAGCGACCTATCAGGTGCCGATCGAGGTACCGAAGAACCGCCAATTTTATTTGGCTTCCCTGTGGTTGATCAATGCCGCCAAGGGTCGTAAAGGCCGGCCGATGGCGGATCGTTTGGCCCTGGAACTCATTGCCGCTGCCAACAACGAAGGCGGCGCCATCAAGAAAAAAGATGATACCCATCGGATGGCCGAAGCCAACAAAGCCTTTGCTCATTTTCGTTAGGTTTCCATGCTCGTAAAGAAAATACCCCTGGAACGCGTTCGCAACATCGGCATCATGGCCCACATCGATGCCGGCAAGACGACTCTGACCGAGCGCATCCTGTACTACACCGGTCGTACGCACAAGATCGGCGAAGTCCATGAGGGGGGTGCCACCATGGACTGGATGGAACAGGAAAAGGAACGGGGTATTACCATCACCTCCGCCGCCACCACCGCCATTTGGAATAAACATCGCATCAACATTATTGACACTCCCGGCCACGTGGACTTTACCATGGAAGTGGAACGATCGCTCCGTGTGTTGGACGGAGCGATTGCTGTTTTTTGCGCCGTGGGCGGCGTGGAGCCCCAGAGCGAAACGGTCTGGCGTCAGGCGGACAAATACAATGTTCCCCGAATCGCATTCGTCAATAAGATGGACCGCGTCGGCGCCGATTTTTACCATGTTCTGGACATGATCAAGGACCGCTTGTCCGCCAATCCTCTGCCGATCGTCATTCCCATTGGTGCCGGGGATATGTTCACCGGCATTATCGATCTGTTGTCCATGCAGGCCATTCTGTACAATGAATCCACCCTCGGTGCCCGGTTCGATTACGCCGACATTCCCTCCGATATGCGGGAAGAAGCGGAAACCTGGCGTAAGCATTTGATCGAAGAGACCGCCACCTACGATGAACAGTTGATGGAAAAATATCTGGAGGACGAGGAAATCACCGTTGATGAAATCAAGGCGGCGATTCGTAAGGGTTGTCTGGATAATACCTTTATCCCTACCCTGTGTGGCTCGGCCTTCAAGAATAAGGGCGTCCAGCGGGTATTGGACGCGGTGGTGGATTTTCTGCCCTCTCCGCTGGATATCGGCGCCATCACCGGATTTTTACCGCACGATTCAGAGAAAGAGTTGACCCGCGAACCCGATGAAGCCGAACCCTTTTGCGGTCTGGCTTTCAAAATCATGACCGATCCCTATGTCGGACGACTCACCTATATCCGGGTGTATTCCGGTGCCCTGAAGAAGGGATCCTATGTTTTCAATCCCAATACGGGTAAACGGGAGCGGATCAGTCGCCTGTTGTTGATGCATGCCAACAAGCGGGAGGAAGTGGATGTGGTCACTGCGGGTGAAATCGCCGCAGCCGTCGGTCTCCGGGCCACCAATACCGGACACACCCTCTGCGAAGAAAAACATCCGATTATATTGGAGTCGATGGAATTTCCCGAGCCGGTGGTGGAAGTCAGTGTGGAACCGGTGAGTAAGGGCGACCAGGATGCACTCTCGAAAGCCCTGGCCAAGCTGGCAGAGGAAGATCCCACGTTTCAGGTGTCCATCAATCATGATACCGGTCAGACGATCATCGCCGGGATGGGCGAGTTACATTTGGAAATTTTGATCGACCGGCTGTTGCGTGAAT
>RFIZ01000158.1 GCA_003695105.1 Fidelibacterota bacterium | reverse complement strand
CGGCTGCCACCTTCAGTACGCCCCGCAGGTTGTTCACCACCAGGGTTGCCAGGGCTTCGCCTTCTACGTCTTCCGCTATGATCAATACCGGTTTTCCGGTCTGAACGATTTTTTCCAGAATCGGAAGTAAATCCTTCATGGCGCTGATCTTCTTGTCATGGATCAGGATGTAAGGATCTTCCAATTCGGCTTCCATGCTGTCGTTGTTGGTCACGAAATACGGGGAAAGATACCCGCGATCGAATTGCATACCTTCCACCAGTTCCAGGTAGGTCTCCGCTGTCTTGCTGTCCTCCACGGTGATGACGCCGTCTTTCCCGACCTTTTCCATGGCTTCGGCGATTTTTTCACCGATTTCCACATCCTGGTTGGCGGAAATGGTAGCCACCTGTTTGACTTTCTCGAAGTCGGAGCCCACTTCTTTTTTCATGTCTTTCAGCCGGGCAACGACCGCTTCGACGGCGGCATCGATTCCCCGCTTGATGGACATGGGATTGGCCCCGGCGGTGACATTTTTCAGTCCTTCGGAAATGATGGCCTGCGCCAGGACCGTAGCGGTGGTGGTTCCGTCCCCGGCCACGTCGGAGGTCTTGGAAGCCACCTCCTTCACCATTTGGGCGCCTACATTCTCCAGTTTATCTTCCAATTCCACTTCTTTGGCGACCGTCACACCATCTTTGGTCACGGTGGGGGCCCCAAATTTCTTTTCGATCACCACGTTACGTCCTTTGGGTCCCAGGGTCACTTTGACCGCATTGGCCAATTGATCCACACCGGACTTCAGGGCGTTACGGGCTTCCAGATCATATGCTATTGCTTTCGCCATGGTTTCCTCCTTACAGCGTAGCTAAAATGTCGCTTTCGCGCATGATTAAATAGTCGTTTCCGTCCACGGTGACTTCCGTCCCGGAATATTTTCCGAACAGCACTTTGTCACCCTTCTTGACGGTCATTTCAATGAGCGTCCCAGCATCGCTGACCTTGCCGGGACCCACGGCGACCACCGTTCCCAGCTGCGGTTTTTCCTGCGCCGTATCCGGGAGGATGATGCCACCACTGGACTTCTCCTCAGCCGGGGCCGGTTCCACAACCACGCGGTCCGATAATGGATGGATGTTCACACTCATTTCTGTCTCCTCTTACTTTTGGGTTACACGTTTTTGAAGAAAAATTCTGCTCATGGCAGCACGAAAATTAGACCCGATCTCAACCCCGGATCAAGCAGTATTTAGCACTCTTTCCTTGGAAGTGCTAAAGAGGGTGAGTCAGGTTAAGTAACGTAATATGAGCAATTATGCTTGTTAAAAAGCAGAAATTATACGATCTTAAGTCGGAATTGGTTCCGCGATATTTATCTGCCGGTGCTACCGAATCCCCCCGTACCGCGCGAAGAGGGCGTCAACGATTCCACCAGTTCGAAATGGATGGGTGAGCCATCCATGGCCACCAATTGAAACAGGCGCTGGCCGGGAGTCAATATTTCCGGCCGAGACCGGATATTGTCCACGGCAGCCATGATTTCACCGCGGTATCCGGCATCGATCAACCCGATGGAATTACACATCCGGAGACCGGTCTTGGCGATGCTGGAACGCGGCATCAGCAGATAGGGCCGGGCAGGTACAGATTCACAGGCAATCTGAAAATGGATCGTGGCCGTTTCTCCGGGTTCGATTGTTTGTTCGTGAACGACGAACAGATCCAGACCGGCGTCGCCATCGTGGAAATGACCATGGTTTTCATAGAGTGCTTTCACTTCCATGGAAAAGGGTCGAATCTTTAACTGCATTGCGGCTCCTGCGGTATGAATCTGGGACGATTGAAGGGGCCGAAATTACTTCGAAACGGCCGTGGAATCCGAACGATCTTCCACCAGATCACCGGCCGGTTCACTACAGGTCTGCATCTCCAGCTCCGGAGTGATGATGTAACGGCAGGTTCCATCGACGAAAACTTCATCCCTGGGTTCGGCCAGGGGATCATTCCGCCGGCGGCGTAAACAGACTTCACCATGGGAAACCACTTCCAGACGGATCCAGTTCCGATGATCATCAAACCAGCGCTGCAGACCGTGAAACTGATTTCCGTACCGACTCCGCTCCACTCGTACGTTCCCGGACAGGTAATACTCCTGATCGAGTACCAGACCCAGTCGATCCGAATCGGGCGTATTGTCCACACCCCATTGATTCCAGGACCGGTAGTATACCCGGCGTCCCTGTTGATACAATTCCACCGTCTTGAACCAGCCATTAGAATGGTACGTGAGGCGGCAGACCGGCACTTGGTCCGCCCACCAGGTTTCCTCCGTGATGTACCCACTGGGATTGTATATCCGGGTACGGCCTACAGTCCGTCCCTGTTGATAATAATGATCGGACATGGGTGTACCGGTTTCATACCATCGTCGGACCAGCCCGTCAGGCACTCCTTCTGCGTAGCGTCCTTCCTCCAGCAGCACACCGACTGCATTCCAGAGCCGGTATTTTCCCGATTTGATATTTTTCCAGTAGGTGATTTCACTTCGAATCTGGCCGGTTGAATCCCACAACGTCTCTACGCCACAACGTTCCCCGGCGAGGAAGTGGGTTTCGGCTACTTTCACTCCATTGGGAGCATACACCTCCTGTACGCCTGACAGAAGTCCATCTACATATTGCGCCACCGAATCCACGGAACCCGATTCACTCCACCAGGTCCAATCTCCGGTTCGTTTCCCGGCCTGGAACTGACCGTTACATCGTTTCTTACCATTGGGATACCACTCCCGCCAGGGTCCGTCCAACAGCCCCTGAGAAAAATGCTGTTCCAGGGCTGGTTTGCCATTGGGACCATAGACGAGCCAACGCCCGTGCGGTTTTCCCTGAAGATAGGTGAAGACCGAATCGGGCTGACCGTCAGGATTCCTCCAGATCCATTTTCCGTCCCTCAGATTTAGACGATAGTGCCCTTTTACCGCCCAGGTGCCGGAGGGATACCATGTTTCGTACAATCCATCCCGGGCGCCGCGGTGGTAGGTGATCTTGCGCATGGGTTGTTCACCCGCCCCGAAATCGATCCATACCCCGTCCGGAACACCCTGGGAATAGACCCGGACCGAATCGCGGTTTCCCGCAACTGAATACCAGGTCCAGGTACCCTCCCGCCGGCCTAATAGGTACGTGCCCTTCACCGCCGGATTCCCCGGGGTATGGTACCGCTCAAACGGTCCGGTCAGAAGACTGTCCTGGTATGAGCGCGTAAAAGAGGGGGAACCATCCGGGAAAAAATCGACCCAAACTCCCATTGGACGGCCCCTTTCCCAGGACCGGATCGAATCCGGCTTTCCCTCAGCCGAAAACCAGGTCCATTTCCCAGTCCGCAGATCACGACTATATTCCCCCCGCAGAAGGAGTTGTCCGGTTTCGGACCAGATTTCGACTCGTCCCTGACGTTTGCCTTGCTGGTAATGGATCCGTTCGGCTTTTTGCCCATTGGCGTGGTAGCGCACCAGAACACCGTCCAGGACTCCGGCTTCACAATGATAACTGGAATCCAGGCTTCCGTCCTCCCGATAAATTTTCCAGGCGCCGTTCTTCTGCCCCAATTGAAAATGACCTGAACGGCGGAGTTGACCATTCGGATACCAGGATTGATAGGTGCCATCGGGGCGATTCAGCTCCATTTCGGTCCGACTGAGGAGGGCTCCGTTGGGATAATACACCACTCTCCGCACAACCGTTTCCGGAGAACCCTGTGACCGGGATACCCATTCCTCGACCTTCTTTTGCCGGTTCGGATAGCGTTCCACCACCCGCGGCACGGGACCGCAGCCGGTTAATACACAACAAGCGATAAACAGGACTACTCGAAGAAAGTTCACCTGGGAACTTACTTCAGAAATACAACTTTTTCCGCCTTTTGTAGTTGGTTTCCGCGGATACGAATCAGGTACACTCCACCCGGGAGTTCCCGGCCGTCGCCGGTTTTCCCATTCCAACGAAATTGATAGGATCCCGGTCGGAGACGACGAGTCGTGGTGACCCATTCTCTCCCGGTAATATCCAGGATGGAAATATCCAGTTCGGTCGTGGTCCGGACCGAATAGGGAACCACCACGGCTCCGTTGAAAGGATTGGGATAGGCCGGTCCGACCTCCCAGGCCGTGGGAAGATTATTGCCGTCATTCCCCATGGGAATATAGTTCACGGTGCGCAGAATCCATTGATCCGGATCCAGGAACACAGCCGTCACCTGGGTACCCGGTGTTAACGGCAGCCGGTATTGATCCACGTTGTGGGATACGTCTACGGTGGTGGTGAAAGGCCCGTTGGCCGTATGTATTTCCAGATCTACGGGCATGGAAAACAGAGTGCCACCGGGCGAGGACTGGGTGATCTCAACGTGCAAACTGTCTCCGACCTGTGAATATCCCAGGGTGTACTGCGGATAGTAGGTTCCATAGATCCACTGGTCGAAGAAGGGGTGCAGGTCCCGGCCGGACACCGTTTCACAGATATCCCGAAACTGTTCCGTGGTGGCAGAACCGTAGCGGTATTGAGATGTGGCGTAGGTCTGTAGAATTTGGAAAAAAGTGGAATCACCCACTACATGCCGCAGCATGTGCAACACCCAGGCGGCTTTGGCATAGGAGAGATCATAGTTGAAAATGACATTCACGGACGTCGGATTTTCAACATAAATCGTTCCTCCCCCGTAATAGCGCCGGGAATTCATGAAATTGTGGTAGCCCGTCATCCCCTCCTGAGATTCCCACCAGATGGCCTGACTGTAGGTGGCGAAACCTTCATTCAGCCAGATATGGTGGAAATCGGCGCAGGTGATCATGTCTCCCCACCATTGATGGGCCAATTCATGGGATAGAAGATCCAATCCCCATCCTCCCAGGCTGGTGATCGTCTGGTGTTCCATCCCGCCGCCCCAGCCGAATTCGGCATGGCCGTATTTTTCCTCCATGAAGGGGTATTCGCCATACCGCAGGGCAAATTCATGCAACATGTCTTTGGTTCGCAGGTAATTGTTCTCCAATTGATCGAGATGGTCCGGATAGGAAAAAAACTGCAGGGTCATGGATTGGGTGGTATCCAAACCCACATAGGTGTCCGTCCAGACGGAATAGGGGTAAATGGCCACGGAGACCAGGTAGGTGGCAATGGGGTAGCGCTCCTTCCAGAAATAGGTGGTGGTGCCGTCATTGCCCTGGGCGGTGCGGTCCAGGACACCATTGGAGGCTACCACCAGTCCGGAGGGGACCGTGACGACGATATTCACCGAATCCGGTTTATCGCTGGGATCATCCTTGCAGGGCCACCAGTCCCGGGCACCGTACGGTTCGGACAAGGACCAGATATGGTCATTCCCGTTCCGGGAAGAGAAAACAAAGGACCCGAAACCATTGGGATCCGGTGTACCGGAATAGGTGATCCGGGACTCAATCATCGTTCCGGGTGTCAGAGGCGGCAGGTCAATGGACAGGAGCCGATTGACGTGGGTAAATGTGGCCGCTGAATCGAATACCTGAACGGCGGAGACGGTGAGATTATCGGCCAGGTCCAGTACGAGTTGACTCAACCCCGAATCCAGGACCGTCGCTCTCACCACCACCTCTCCGGCGATGGTTTGAGCCGTCGGATCGATCGTGATCTGAATCGCGTCGGGAACGGTCAGTGGTCGCAGTGGTCGCGATGCAGGGAACCAGTTGATCGATTTTCGGGCCTGGTCAACCGCCAATTCACGCAATTGCTCCGGTCCGACTTCGATCTGGTCGATCCATGCAGGGTTGGACAGGGCCAGCAT
>RFIZ01000157.1 GCA_003695105.1 Fidelibacterota bacterium | reverse complement strand
TTGTGAAGATACTCGGTAATGGCCCATGCCAGGGACAGCCCGTCGTAGGTGGCCGTTCCCCGGCCGATTTCATCCAGCAAAATCAGGCTGTTTCGGGTGGCATTGTTCAGAATATTGGCCGCCTCGTTCATTTCCACCAGAAAGGTACTTTCGCCTCCCGCCAGGTTGTCGCTGGCTCCAACCCGGGTGAATAATTTGTCCACGACCCCGATCCGGGCGGAGCTGGCCGGCACAAAACTCCCCATCTGCGCCATCACCACCGTGAGACCGATTTGGCGGAGATAAGTGCTTTTCCCGGCCATGTTGGGTCCGGTAATCAGTTGAATTTGGTTCTTTGCCGCATCCATGCTGACATCATTGGGGATGAACCGGTCGGAAGCCGGCAACAGGGTTTCCACGACCGGGTGCCGGTTGTCCTTCAGTTCCAGGATCGGTTCATCCACCATGACCGGGCGACAATAGCGCCTGTGCCGCGCCAGGTGGGCAAAGGTGGACAGGACATCCAGTCGGTTGAGGACTTCACTGTTCTTCTGAATGGCGGCGCCCCGGCGCAAGACGGAGCGGCACAAGTCGTAGAACAGTTCCGTTTCCAACGTGAGGATGCGCTCTTCTGCTGTGAGAATCTTTTCTTCATATTCCTTAAGCTCCGGTGTAATGTACCGCTCGGAATTCACCAGAGTCTGTTTACGGATATAGGTTGCGGGAACCCGTTCCAGGTGGGCTTTGGTGACCTCCAGATAATAACCGAATACTTTATTGAACCCCACCTTCAGGCTGGGGATTTGGAGCCGTTCCCGTTCCTTTTCCTGGAGGGAACGGAGCCATTCCTTCCCTCCCTGTAACAGTGTCCGCAATTCATCCAATTCCGGATGGATCCCCGCAGCAATGGTCGGACTTTTGCCGATCTGGACCGGAGGATCAGGATCCAGGGTGTTCAGAATTTCGGCGGCGACCGCATCCGTATCCTCAAAATCCGATACCAACCCGGTGACGGCGGAACCTTCGATGCGTTCCAGGAGTTGCCGGATGTCCGGCAGGGCCTGCAGAGTGGTTCCCAGCGCCGACACATCCTTGGGATGCGCTTTACCCATACTGATTCGGGACAGCACCCGTTCCATATCCACCAGTCGTTTGAGTCTGTCCCTCAGGTCTGCCAGGAGCACTTCTTCCTTCACCAGAGCCGCCACGATTTCCAATCGCTCATCGATGGAAGCTTTTTCCGCCAAGGGACGCATCAGCCATTGACGGAGGAGACGACTTCCGCCGGAGGTCGTAGTCTGGTCCAAAATGTCCAGCAGGGTCCCGTGGGTACCCTGTGTGATCAGGGATTGAAACAGTTCCAGGTTGCGCACTGTAAAACCGTCCAGGATCATGATCCCTTCCCGGGTCACCGGTCGAAGCCGCAACACATGATCCATGGGACTGTTCAACGTGTCCTGGTTATGGGCAAACAGGACGCCTGCCGCCGTGAGACCCAGCGGGTAGCGATCCACGCCGAAGCCTTTCAAGGACACGGTTTGAAAATGATTCTGCAACCGCTTCAGACAGTCCTGCAGATGAAACAATCCATCTTCAACTTTGGTGACGAAGGGTCGCAATTCCCGATACCAGGGAGCGGTGGAATAGGTGACGGATTCGGCCACGACCACTTCCCGGGGAGCGAATTTCCGGAGAGTTTCCACCAACTGGTCGTTCGGGCATTCCCCCAGGAAAAATTCGCCTGTGGCCGGATCATAGCAAGCGAATCCCGCCCGATCCTTTTCAAAATGCAGAGCGGCGATATATTGATTGGATTTACCGGTCCGATCCGTCGTCAGGGTGCCGGGTGTCACCACTTCCACCACTTCCCGTTTGACGATACCTTTGGCCAGTTTCGGGTCTTCCACCTGTTCGCAAATGGCCACCCGATATCCGGCCTTTACCAGTTTGGGGAGATAGGTATCCAACGCATGGTGAGGAAAGCCGGCCAGGGGGGTGTCCGCCGCGGCACCATTGGAGCGCTTGGTGAGAACGATGCCCAGGATCCGGGACGTAATTTTGGCATCCTCATTGAATGTTTCGAAAAAATCTCCCATCCGGAACAGGACCAGGGTATCCGGGTACTGCCGTTTGATTTCCTCGTATTGCCTCATGAGAGGCGTGGGTCCCGGCGGGTTACTCATGATCGCTCAGGGCCTCGCCTGCCGTACGGGTATTTCCCTCCCGCCGGGTCCAATGACAAAAATCAAAATATTCCAACAGGGGTATGCCGGTCTTCCGGGTGATTCCGAACATGGATTTCAGTTCCGCCACCGACAGGGACGGTTCGGTCCGGAAAAAGGTTTCCAGGCGGGTCCGCATCGTGTCCAGGGTTTGCCGGTGCACCCAGTACTGTTCCGAGATCCGCACCAGTTTTCCTTCTTCCTTGAGCCAGTGGACAAATTCCCAGAGGTGTTCTTCTTTCTGCCCCAGCGCGGCAGCCGTTTCTTTGACCGAAGCGATTCGAAAAGGCTCAGCCAGCCAAAATCCTTCCAGGTTCGCCACCAGGTCCCGGTCCCCCCTGCGCAGGGTAGCGTTATGCTCCGGCAGAGCCAGCCCCTGTTCCGTTTCCCGGATAACGCCGTCGGCCGCCAGAGAGGCCACCACCAGCGCAAACCAGGATTCCGTCCAGCCCAGAGTGGTCTTGAGGCGTTCCCGCGGGACCGCCCGGCGATGGGGAAACCGCCGGTGGAAGTCCGCCAGGGCGGCAAGCACCCGTTCCCGATCCTGCCGGAGCGCAGGGCGGGAAATGACGTCCTCTTCCCGGAGGTCCAGATCGGAGTGCTCCTGAACCCAGACCGTCAGGGTCTCCTGGGGTATCCCAAACGCGCGACTCCACTGGAGGGCGGTTTGGGGTCGCCGCCCCCGGAGTTTCACCAAATAAGCCAATCGTTCCCGCCGGGGGACCGGAATCTCCAGGGCCATCTGTTTCAAGCGGGAGCGTTTCCCCTCAGGATGGGGATCAAGGATGAATCCGCCACCGATAGTATACACCGGCGAGTAGGTTCGTACCACCAGATGATCATCGAAGAGTAAAGGAACGGGTTTTTCCAGATCGATAATACTTCGGAACTGTCCCGGCCGGGACTCGCCCGCGACCTGAATACGACCCAGCACTTCCAGCGTTCCGATGTGAAGGCGGATCCGTTGTCTGGGTTTGGGCAGATCCGTATCGGGCAATGGCTGGTAGACTGCCAGCAGACGGGTGGTTTCCTGCAGCCAGCCCGGTGAGGCAATCTGGGAACCGCGGAACAGGGAATGGACGTCCACATTACTGAGATTCAGCGCCGCCCGGTCACCCCGTTCGACCGTCCGGACATCCTGACCATGGGTCTGCAGCTTCCGTACTTTTCCCCGCAGGGAACCGGGAACCGCTTCCAGCTCCTGTCCCACGGTACAGCGCCCGGCGATGACAGTGCCGGTCACGATCGTGCCAAAACC
>RFIZ01000156.1 GCA_003695105.1 Fidelibacterota bacterium | reverse complement strand
GTCGTGAAGAGCGTCGAACATGGCCTGGACTTCCGGTGAGGCCTGATCCCGGAACTCGGCTTCGATGTATTCCATGAAGCCCAGAAGGGAATTGAGGGGAGTGCGGATCTCATGGCTCATATTGGCCAGAAAGAGGGTTTTCACCCGGTCGGCAACCTGGGCCTGTTGAAGGGCCTGTTCCAGTTTTTGCCGGTTGCGGATGTCCCGGGTGACGTCCCGGATGATGCCCTGGAACACCACACCTTCCGGCGTTTCCCGCCGCACGGCGGTGATCAGGGCATGGAGAATGGTGCCGTCCTTCTTCCGCAGCCGGGTGGCAAATTCCTGCACATAGCCCACGCGCTTGATCTCCCGCTGGAACCGTTTCCGGTCTTCGGCATCCACATAGAGGGAGGTCACATTGATTTTTTTCAATTCCTTCCGGCTGTATCCGAACAATTTCCGGGTGGCGGGATTAAACTCCAGCAACTCGCCCGATTCCCGGGAGATATAAATGGCGTCCCGGGATTCTTCAAACAGGGTGCGGAATTTTTCCTCGCTGGCCCGGAGCGCCTCTTCCTGGCGAATCGATTCGGTGATGTCCACCACGCCCACCACCACCGCCGGCTTCCCGCCGTAGGTAACGCGGGCGCCGTGGGTGAAGGTATCGATCACCCGGCCGTCCCGGGTCAGGACCCGCGTCCGGGCCGACACCATATCTTCCCCCGTCTTCAGAATGTGACCGATCCTCCGGGCCGAGGCTTCCCGGTCATCGGGATGAATGAACTCCGCCAGACTTCTTCCCAGGATTTCCTCGGCGGAATCGTAGCCCAGGTTTTCCACGGCGTAGGGATTGGCCAGCACCAGTTTGCCGTCCTGATGGATCACCACGCCCAGGGGCAGAGCGTTCACAATGGTCCGCAGTCGCCGTTCGCTTTCCGCCAGGCGCCGCCGGGCCTCAATCTGAGGCGTAATATCTTCTTTCACCGCCACGAACCGCAGGATACGCCCGTCCCGGTCCACTACCGGGGCAATGGAAGCCGACTCCCAATACAATTCTCCCCCCTTCCGCCGGTTGCATAGTTCCCCGGTCCAGACCTGACCGCTCTTGATCGTATTCCAAAGATGCTGGTAAAAGGCGCGGTCGTGTTTGCCCGACTTCCACATCCGGGGATTCTTCCCCAGGACCTCCCGGGCTTCGTATCCTATGATCCGGGTAAAGCCCGGATTCACGTACTGGATCGTCCCGTTGGGATCGGTCACGATGATGCTGGCGGGGTTCTGTTCAATGGCGGTCTGTTGGATCAGGAGGGTCTGTTCTGCCCGGGCCCGTTGGAAGGCTCCCGAAATCTGGCCCGCCACCATTTCCAGCACCTGGAGATCCAGGCGTTGGTAGGCCCCCCGGTCGTAACTCTGAATCGTGATGTATCCGATGGCCTTATCATTCCAGATGATCGGGGCAAAGAGCAGGGACAGGGACGCCCGATGTTCGAAACCAAAAGGAGACAGGGTACTCAGGTTCGGTACCCGGGTCCGGTTCTTCAGAATGGATTTCCCCTGGAGGACATCTTTGAAATTCATGGTGTGAAACGATTGGACGCCTCCCTCGACGGGCACCGGGTGACGACCTCCTTCCGGCGTGTCTTCATTGTAGAGACTCCGCATCACAGACCGGTCCCAGTCCAATTCATACAGCCCGAAGGCGTGAAACGGTATCAGTCGGCGGATTTCTCCGGCGATGATGGGACCGATCTGTTCCGGGCTCAGGCGTACCGTCAGGCGGTGGGTAATCCGGGCCAGGGTCTCCCGGATGCGCTCCGCCCGCTTCCGCTCCCGGATATCCCGGAGAATCCCCGTTGCCATCCAGTGGTCGCCCAGGCGATAGGCGGAAACGGACAGTTCCACCGGAATCCGTTCCCCGGAGCGGTGCCGCCCTACCACTTCCACGGTCTGTCCCACCAGGGGGCCGGTGCCGGATTTCTGAAATTCTTTTAGTCCTTCCTCCGGCGAGGAGATCAGATCCTCCGGAAATACCAATAATGCATGGAGCGGTTTTCCCAGGGCCTCCGCCGGGGAATAGCCGAACAGGGATTCGGCGGCGGTGTTCCAAATGTTGATGTTCCAATTCTGGTCCATGCCGATAATGGCGTCATGGGCCGTGTCCAGCAGCGAGCGGAAGCGTTCGTCCCGTTCCCGCAGGCGTTCCTCCGCCTGGAGGTAGGTCAGGGCCGCCGCCATCTGCGACACCAGTCTCCGGATCCGGTCCTGTTCTTCCCGGGACAGCTCCCGCAGGGAATTGTACACCACCAGTCCCAGACAATCGGGTCCCGCGCCCAGGGGCACGGCTCCGATGGCCCGGGTGCGGGAGTTCCGGACGATCTCCGGGATTCGATCCCGGATGGGGTCGGTAAATTCAAAATCCCGGAAGACGGCCGTAATCCGACGGCGGTCCGTGGTAAAAAGCCTGGCCTTCCCGGATGGCGCGCGCCAGCCTGGACCGGGGACGCAGCCGGGGTACGAATTCCTCCCGGACCACATGGGGAATATACTGTTTGATCTGATCATACATTTCCTGCCGGAACCCGATCTGGGCCATGTTGATCAGGCGGCTGCGATCCCGGTTGAAGATGTAAAAATTCAACAGGTCCACCTGCACCAGCTGCCGGAAGGACCGGGCCAGGGTTTGCACGATCTGAGGAAACGGTTCCCGGCGCAGGATCGCTTGATTCACTTCCTGCAGGAGTTCCAGTTCTTCCACATGGCGTTCCAAATTTTGCCGGGCGGCGATGAGGTGGCGGATATCCCGCTGAACCGTGGCCACCAGGACCGGCCGTCCCGATTGGGGATCCCGGAGGGGAAAGGAATGAGCCAATACGGGAATCACTTCCCCGGTCTGGAAATGTCTCAGATGGGTCTCATAGGTGAAACTTTCTCCCTGGAGGATACGGGGCATCAGGCTCTGCTTTTGATACTCTTTATCCTCGGCCGGCATGAATTCTCCGGCCAACAGCTTGGTATAATCCCGGGTTCCCAGACCGACCAGCCGTTTCC
>RFIZ01000016.1 GCA_003695105.1 Fidelibacterota bacterium | reverse complement strand
GGCTGTCGGATTTTCAACCCGGCTGTATTCCGGGCCGAGCGTCCCCCTTCCACCACTTTCCGCAGGGTATCCACCGCATCGATCAGGGACTCATCGATCAAGGTAGCATCAGCGACCGGAAATTCACATAAATGGACACTCTCCGGGGCAGCAGGATTCCAGCGACCGATATTTTGGTACATTTCTTCCGTCACGAAAGGCAGGATGGGCGCCGCCAGCTGCACGGTTTGAAGCAGAACCGTCTGGAGAGTTTGATAGGCGGCCAGTTTGTCCTGATCGTTGTCACTTTTCCAGAACCGGCGCCGGTTTCGCCGGATGTACCAGTTGGATAAATCGTCGATGAACCGTTCCAGGCGGCGCATGAAACGATCGAAGCGGTAGGTTTCAAAATCCGCCGCCCCATCCCGGATGAGGACGTGCAATTGGGCCAGGATCCAGCGATCCAACAGATTTCGGTCTTCCACAGGTATCGGTGCAATGGCGGGATCGAACCCGTCTACGGCGGCGTAGGTGGCGAAAAAGGAATAGGAATTCCACAGGGTGATCAATTTTTTCCGGACTTCACCGGCGGGACCATACCCGAATAGCAGATTGTGTTCGACATTTTGACTGGCATACATCCAGCGCATGACGTCCACACCCATTTTTTCAGCCGCGTCGTCGAACCAGATGGCATTCCCCCAGGATTTATGCATATCACGACCGGTTTCATCCTTGACCAGGGCATGTCCCAGCAGTGTCTTGAAGGGTGGCTGATCTTCCAGAAACGTGGACATGGCCAGCAAGCTGTAAAACCAATTTCGGAACTGACCCGGAAAACATTCGGTAATGAAATCGGCCGGGAACCACTGCTTCCAGTATTCCCGGTTCGTCAAATAATGCAGGGTGGAATAGGGAACGATACCGGCGTCCAGCCAGGGGTTGCCCACATCGGGAATCCGGGTACCGATCAATCCGGTTTCCGGATGCCGAATTTTAATTTTATCTACCCAGGGACGGTGGGGTGTATGCCCTTCGAATTCTTCCCATCCCTCTACGGCCAGCGCTTTCAATTCCTCCCGGCTTCCCACCACATAAAAGGAGCCGTCTTCAAAGGTCCAGATGGGCAGGGCCAGGCCCCAAAACCGTTTCTTGGATATCATCCAGTCGCCCATGTTATCGAGCCACTCGTGTTCCCGGTCCTTCCCCCAGGCGGGAATCCATTCAATCTGGTCCACCACTTTCTTGATCCGGTCGCGCCAGTCCATGTCGATATACCATTCTTCCACGATCCGGAAGACCAGTTCATCCCCGGAACGCCAGCAATGGGGGTAGACGTGGGGATATTTCTCCACATGAATCAGGAGATCCCGCTCTTTCAGATCCCGGATAATGGCTGATTTGGTCTCTTCCGCCGTTGCCGACTTCCCTGTCAACCAGCCGAATTTGTCGATGTATTTCGCCTCGCTGTCCAGAGGAGCGATATTCACCAACTGCTCCCGTTTCCCAATCTGATGGTCAATGTCCCCGCAGCCGGGAGCAATGTGTACGATCCCGGTACCTTCTCCGGCCACCACGACATCATTCCCCATACTGTCTTTCCCGCCGTCAATCACGCGGTGACAGGTAATTCCGGATCGACCCAGTAATTTCAACTGATCATCGATAAACGGATACCCGCCGGGAACGGATTGGGCTTCCAGATGATCATAGGGTCCCACGTATTCCCAGCCGATCATTTCCGCCCCTTTGAGGGTCCCCAGCACGGTATAGCCGCCATGTTCCTTGAAAATCTGGGCGATGGTCTTCAGTTTGGGAACACCTTTCACCCAGTTTTTCTTTTCCTTGAACTGTTTTTCCAGCCGGGGGTAGTCCAGGTTGTCGGCGGCAAAGTAAAAAATGGACCCATCGACGGCTTGGACTTTCACATAATCCAGATCGCGATTGACCGCTGCGGCCACATTGGAGGTGAGGGTCCAGGGAGTGGTGGTCCAAACCAGCAGATTTTCCCGTTCCCGGTTTTTCAATGGAAACCGGACGAATACGGCTTCATGGGCCACCAGTTTCCGGCCTTCGATGATTTCCATTTGGGAGTAGGAAGTGCCCGATCGTCCGGACCAGGGAACCACATCCGTACCGCGGTAAATCTTTCCCGCTTCGAACAATTTTTTCAGGAAGGCCCAGATCGTATAATTATTTTCCTCCGACATCGTATAGTAGGAATGTTCCCAATCCATCCAGTAGCCCAGCCGTTTGGATTGTTCCGTCTGGACAGCAGCATACCTGCGGACCCGCTCCTTACATTTTTCCACGAAGCGCTCGATGCCGTATTCTTCCACGTCCCGCTTGGACTGGAACCCTAATTCCTTTTCCACCTCGACTTCCACCCAAAGTCCCTGACAATCGAACCCATTCTGGTAGCGCAGTTCATGGCCCGTCATCGCCTTGTACCGCTGGACGATATCCTTCAGGGTCCGGCCCCAGGCGTGGTGGACTCCCATGGGATTGTTGGCGGTAATGGGACCGTCCAGAAAACTCCACCGCGGTTTGCCGGCATTCTGGGCCACCCGTTTCCGGAAGATATCGTTTTCTTCCCAGAATCGCAGGATCCGGTGTTCCAGCTCAATGAAATCGACTTTGGCGTCTACGCGTTTGATGGGCATAATACGGGGATCAGTTCCAATTTTTTACGAAATCGAGATGCGGAAATTAACCGCTTTTCCACTCCGATCCAATCACCATGAGACATGGGATCGTCCCCTGGATACAGGAACCTGTGGGGACCACCGAAACTCCGGATCCTGGAGTCACTGCTACCGAGCAGAGTCTCGGGACGACGGGGATAATAAAAAAGGGCTGTACCAAACAGCCCTGAATTGATTGTAAGGTTATTTCAGTCCATTTCCAGAGCATAGAAGCGGGAGATTTGGTCCCGTTTTACCAGGAGCAAAACCGTGTCCTTTTTCTTCTGATCCTTGATCAGCTCCAGAAATTCTTTTTTCGACGTCACTTTTTCGGTTCCCACGCGGGTGATCACGTCCCCCGGCCGTAATCCGGCTTCGGCCGCCACACTGTTGGGTCTGACTTTGGTCACTACCACACCGGTTTCGTCCGGATCGATGTCAAACTGATTGGCCAGCGAACGGGACAAATCCGCCACGGTAAGACCGAATTCCGTCGAACTGGATCCCCGGCTGGCCACGGTTTGATCTTCTTTCAATTCTTCCAGCCGGACGGTAAGGGTTTTTTCCCTCCCGTTGCGCAGGACGTCCACATCGACTTTCTCTCCCGGAGGTGTGGATGAGACTACGTTCCTAAGATGAGAGGGATTCTTGATCTTGAT
>RFIZ01000155.1 GCA_003695105.1 Fidelibacterota bacterium | reverse complement strand
GTGTCCCCTTCCGATTCCACCCGGTTCCGGTTTCGATCCGCAGGCTGGCGGGATCGCCCACCGGTGCCGGAAGATGAGGCCGGAAATGCCTTTATCCAGTCGCAACGGCCCGAAATCAGAAAACTGGCCCGGTCTCTGGTGACACAACCAGCCGATAGTCTCCGGGCGGCCCGGGAGCTATTGCGTTTTGTCTATTCCACCCTGGAAAAAGTTCCGGTGGCCAATCTGAGTACTGCCCTGGACATTCTGGCTCAGAAAAAGGGGGACTGCAGCGAACACACCACTCTCTATGCTTCCCTCAGTCGCGCCCTCCGGATCCCCACCCGGGTTCGGATTGGTCTGGTGCACCTGCAGGGTCGCTTTCTCTACCATGCCTGGCCCGTCGTATACAGTCAGGGACAGTGGTGGGATGTGGATCCCACGCTGAATCAGTTTCCCGCCGATGCCACCCACATTCCGCTGCTGGAAGGAGACCCAACCCAACTGTCCGGTCTGCTTCCCGGGCTGGGACGGCTTTCCATCACCCTTTTAGATTATGAGACCTCCCATGTTGCAAATTGACCATGTTTCCAAATCGTACGGTTCCGTTCAGGCGGTACAGGACCTGAGTCTATCGCTGGAGCCCGGGGAACTCTTTGGCTTCCTGGGACCCAACGGAGCCGGGAAAACCACGACCCTGAATCTGGTTTCCGGCCTGATTCAGCCCGATCGCGGTCGGATCCTGATCGACGGCATTGACAATCAGCAGGATCCCCTGGCGGCCAAAGCCTTACTGGGAGTCATTCCCGACACGCCCTATGTGTATGAAAAGCTTACCGGCTACGAATTTCTGGAATTCATCGGACATCTCTACGGAATGGAACCGGGGGACCTGCAGCAGGCCATCGAGACCTACCGAGAACAATTTTCCCTGGGTGACTGGTTGTATGATCCCCTGGAAAGTTATTCCCACGGTATGCGGCAAAAAATCGTCTTTAGCGGGGCACTGCTGCATCGTCCCCGCCTTCTGATCGTGGATGAACCCATGGTGGGTCTGGATCCCATCAGTATCCGCACCGTAAAACGCCTGTTACAGGAAAAATGTCAGGAGGGGATGACGGTGCTGATGTCAACGCATACCTTGCAGATTGCCGAAGAAATTTGTTCCCGGGTAGGCATCATCAACGGCGGACGACTGATTGCCACCGGAACGATGACGGCTCTCCGGCGCCAGGCCCGATCCGAATCCACTCTGGAGGACATTTTTCTTTCCCTGGTGGAAAACGGAGCTTCCTGATGTCCCCTCTGGCTCTTTTCTGGCGCAACCGGCTCCTGATGGGCCGAAACTCCCTGCGCCTGTACGGCTGGAGGCGTTGGGTAGAAATCTCCGTGTCCGTGGTGATTGTCCTGGGCCTGACCTGGGGAGCCACCCGCCTCTTTTCGCTGGGATTTGCCTTTCTGCACCGTCAGGGACAGTTGGGTACCATTCTCCTCAATCGGGTCTACGCCCTGGGCTGGACGGTCATCTTCTACCTGTTGATCATTTCCAATCTGGCCACGGCCCTGTCCACTTTGTTCCGGAACCGCGACGTACAATTCCTGTGGACCACCCCCCTTGCGGCTCTCTCCCTGTTTCGTTTGAAATCCATCGACAATTTGATCTACAGCTCCTGGGCCGTGCTCATCCTGGGGATCCCCCTGGCGACCTCCTACGGTCTGGTCGTCCACCACAGCGCCTGGCGCATCGCCCAAACGCTGTGTTTCGGTCTGATTCCGCTGCTGATGATCGCTTCCGCACTGTCTCAGGCCGGATTGCTCCTGCTGGTGCGCCTGTCCCGGTGGATCCGCATCCGCACCGGTATTTTCCTCCTGGGAGGCCTCTTTCTGCTCCTGTTCTGGGTTGCCCAGCGGTACAACCAAACCCAAATCATCGTCGCCGGTGAAATTCCTTCCACCCGGGTGATTACCCGCTACCTCTCCAACCTGGGTCGCACGCCCAACGTCTGGGTTCCCAGCTACTGGTTTTCCCAGGGAATTGTGGGCGAACACAGGGTCCCCTTCCTGGTGTTATTGATCTCGACCGCGCTGGTTTTCTGGGAAGGGTTGGGCTGGCTGGCGCAGAAACTGTATTACCCGGCGTGGCAGGTCTATATGATGCAGGGAAACCGTGCACCCGCCTGGTCCCGCCGTTCCACCCAAGTCCGTCGCCGTACGCCGTGGCAGGCGTTGCTGCGGAAGGACGTCCGCCTGTTCATCCGATCCCCCCAGCAGTGGGTTCAGTTTCTCCTGTTCATGGTTCTCATTACGGTCTACCTGGTGAATCTGTCCCGGGTGCATTACACGGTCCGTCGGTATGAAGGCTTCTGGGATCAGATTGTTTTCCTCATGAATTTCGGCTTCAGCGGGTTTATTTTGGCCAGTCTCATCACCCGCTTTGTTTTCCCGCTCATCAGTCTGGAGGGACGGACGCGCTGGGTGCTGTTTTCCGCCCCTTTGACTCCCCGCCGCATCTACCGGATCAAATTCTGGTCTTCCACTCTCCTGTTTTTCGCCATTGCCCAATGGGTAGCCTGGTGGTCGAATGTATTCCTGGCGCTGGGGTGGCAGATCCAGGTGATTTCCACTGGCTACCTGCTGGTCATGAGCATTGCCTTGACGTCCATCTCTCTGGGATTGGGGGCGGTCTTCCCCCAGTTCGACGAAACCAATCCCATGCGGATTGTATCCGGAGTCGGCGGTATCATTGCCATCGTGGCCAGTCTGGTGTATGTGGCCTGCATGGTGCTGTCCCTGATTGGCTTCTATAACGGTTACTGGGTCCGGAATTCCACGGGACTTATGGCCGGGAGTGTGGGATTGGCTTTAGCTTTGAGCCTGGCCTGTATCGGCATTTTTTACCGCCTGGGAGCCAGATCACTGGAAGCAACCATTCACTAACGAGGGAACTATGGAATATCGTCGCCTGGGATCATCCGGTCTGAAGGTAAGCGCCCTGTCATTTGGGGCCTGGGTGACCTTCGGACAACAAATCGGCGAAGAGGTGGCCGCGGAATGCATGGAGGCGGCCTACGACGCCGGAGTCAATTTTTTCGACAATGCTGAAGTCTATGCCCAGGGGGAAGCGGAAATCATCATGGGCCGGATTTTGAAAGCCAAGGGCTGGGGCCGGGACACCTACGCCGTATCCAGCAAGGTCTTTTTCGGGGGCCGCCTTCCGACCCAGCGGGGACTCCATCGCAAACATATCCGGGACGCCTGTGACGCGGCCCTGAGACGGCTGCAGGTGGACTACCTGGATCTGTTCTTCTGTCACCGGCCGGATGCGGACACACCCATTGAAGAAACGGTCCTGGCCATGAATCAATTGATTCAACAGGGCAAGATTCTGTACTGGGGCACTTCGGAATGGTCAGCTGCGCAAATCATGACGGCGGAAGCCGTAGCCCGGGAATACCATGTACAGGGTCCCACCATGGAACAACCGGAGTATAATCTCTTTCACCGGGAGAAGGTGGAAGGGGAGTTCCTGCCCCTGTACGAAGAAATCGGGTTGGGACTGACCACCTGGTCTCCCCTGGCTTCCGGACTTCTCACCGGGAAATATTTGGAAGGAGATCCGGGGAACACCCGCATCCATTTGAAAAATTACGAATGGCTGAAACAGCGCTTCGAAAGTGAGGAGGGACAATCGATGCTGGAGAAAGTCCGGCGGTTACGCCCCCTGGCGGATAATCTGGGCATGACCCTGGCCCAGTTTTCTCTGGCCTGGTGCGCTTCCAATCCTCACGTGAGCACGGTGATTACCGGCGCCTCCCGGCCGGAACAGGTACGGGAAAATATGCAGGCCATCGATTTGGTGGACAGGCTCACGCCGGAGGTGCTGGCTGCCGTCGAAGACATCGTCCGGAACAAACCGGCCGAACCGCCCCGGTTTTAGCCGTTCAGTACCTCCCGGGAGCATTGATCGATCCGGGCCAGTTCGTCCTCGTTCAGGGTGAAGGACAGCGCCCGCACATTGGACTCTGCGTGCCGGGCTTTGGACGCTCCGGGAATGGCCACCACCGTCTCTCCCGAAAAATGGATCAACCAATTCAAAGCCACCTGCTCCGGAGCGACTTCGTACTTCTGCGCGATCTCCCGGAGGAGATCGATCAGGGGCCGGGATTGTTCCAGACCTTTGGGTTTGAACCAGCGTAAAAATTTCCGGGGACCGACCCGCGAACGAATCAGATCCGGCTGGTCATGGAACTTTCCGGTGAGGATTCCCTGCTCCAGCGGAGAGTAAGCGATGAGGGTGATCCCGTGATCTTTGGCGGCGGACAGGACTCCGTTGGATTCAACCTTTCGGTACAATAAACTGTAGCGAACCTGATTCGATACCAGGGGGACGCCCCGTTGTTCTGCCACCCGGGCCGCCCGGTCCATGGCTTTGGCCGAGAAATTGCTCACACCGATAGCCCGGAGGCGACCTTCTTCCACCAGGTCAGCCATGGCGTGTATCTGACTTTCCACGGAGGACAGGGACAGGGGGTTGTGAATCTGATGCAAGGTTATGGGGTAGGGTCGCAGACAGCTTTCCCGCTCCGGGAACGTGGCCCGGATGGAAGCGGCACGACGAAAAACGGGAAACCATTTGGTGGCAATATAGATGTCCTCAGGATCCACCTCCAGTGACCGCAGGGCCTGACTGAGGGCAATCTCAGATTCGCCCCAGCCATAGGCTTCCGCCGTGTCGAACCAGTTGATCCCTCCCTCCAGACTGGCCGCCACGATCGACCGAACCGTCTCGGGTTCCAGAGCCTGCCAGAACCCGCCGATGAGACCCTTACCGCCGGAGAATTGCCAACAGCCCAGTCCCAGGGGTGAAATGGTGATGTCCGTTGATCCTAGTGTTCTCAGCTGCATCCTACTCTTCTCCTGAATACCTGCCAATTTACCCGTACCTTTCCATAGAAAAAAATCCTTCCGGCCTTTTTCTTTTCTCCTGGGAGGCGGCGGATGTAGTTTCCTGCGGAGGCATCATGGACAAATCTCTCGCAAAATCCCTGGGACTCTGGGATCTGGTACTGATGAACATCGTGGCTATCGTGGGTCTGCGGTGGCTTCTGACGGCGGCGCAAACGGGCTATGCCAGTCTGTTGTTATGGGTACTGGCGCTGGTGTTTTTCTTCATTCCTCAGGGGTATACGATTTTCCTGCTCTCCCGGCTCAACGGCGGTGAGGGGGGAATCTATCTCTGGGCCCGGGACGCGTTCGGACCTTTTGCCGGATTCATCACCGGCTGGTGCTACTGGATCAACAATCTGATCTATTACCCCACCCTGTTGATGTTTTTAGGGGGAAACGCCCTCTACCTCTTCGGCAGTCGCTGGACCCATTTGACCGAATCTTCCCTCTATATCGGTTCTTTCTCCATCCTGGTCCTGACCCTGATCGTACTGTTGAATGTCCGGGGCCTGTCTCTGGGGAAATGGTTGCACAATATCGGCGGGGCCGGGATCTGGATTCCCATGCTGTTCCTCATCGGACTGGCGGCCTATTCTTTGGAAACGCAGGGATTGGCCTCCCCCCCGGCCGGAGCCGATTTTCTCCCGGATCTGGGCCAGGGCCGGACCTGGGCCTTCTGGTCCACCATGTGTTTCGGTTTCGCCGGGCTGGAGCTCATGTCCCTGGTCGGGGATGAAATCCGCCGGCCCCGGTCTTCCGTCCCCCGGGCCATCCTCCTGTCGGGAACCGGCATCACCTTGATTTACATTCTGGGTACGCTGGCGCTGCTGGTGGCGCTTCCCGCCGCAAAAATCGGCTTACTGGACGGGATCGTGGGCGCCGTCCAATCCCTGGGGGATAGGTTGGCGATTCCTCATCTGGGGTGGATCACGGCCCTGTTTATCACTCTGTCCGGCCTGGGCGGGGTCAGCGCCTGGATCGCCGGCGTGGCCCGGGTTCCGTTTGTCATCGGCCTCGATCGCTACCTGCCGCTCTGGATCGCCGATGTCCATCCCCGCTGGGGCACACCCTACAAATCGCTTCTACTGCAGGGTGGACTCACGGCCTTTTTCATCCTGCTGAGCGTTCTGGGCTCCACCATCAGGGAAGCCTACCTGGTCCTGCTGGAAGCGGAAATCATTCTGTATTTCATTCCCTATTTGTTCATGTTCGCCGCCGGCTGGAAACTGATTCGGGAATGGCGCGGTCGTCTGGCCGCCGCTTCGGGAGGACTGACCACATTTCTGGCCATGGTGTTTGCCCTGGTGCCGCCGGAGGGCAGCCGGGTCGCGATCTACGAAACCAAGATCGCCGTGGTCACCCTTGGATTTATTGGGGTCGGGCTGGGGTTGTACCGGCGGGCACGGCGTCTCCAGTCGGCCTGACCGGCCGGGCAGTCTCTTCCCGCAGGAGGGCCTTGATCCGGGGTACCTGTTCCAGCGTCCGGTCATAGCCTTCCCGAATGGACCGTTCGGCCTGATCGAAATCAAACATCTTCAAATCACCCAGTTGGGGCTGGATCAGCACATCCGGAGGCGACGCCGACAGATTCATTTCCGCAATCTGTTTCTGCATGATATTGACGGTGGATCCCATGATGTCCAGGAGATGGGGTGATTTTTCCTCCCGGCGCACCCACTGATTGAAAATGCGCCGCAGCCGTTCACTGGTTTCACCGTATTGGACCAGCAGTCGATGGATCAGAGCCCGTTTTTCGCTGGAGATCAGCTCGGAAATTTCCTCCGGATGGTGGTCCGAAGGCTTTTCCCGGGGATGGATCTTGGACACCAGTGTGGTGGTGAGATCCACGGCAATGACCACGTCGGCCCCCAGGTTGCGGACGGCACTCACCGGTACCGGATCCACCAGGCCGCCGTCCACCAGCCAGCGGGAACCGACCTTTACCGGGGTCACGACCCCGGGCACACTGACACTGGCGCGTATGGCCGGGAAAAGGGGACCGGATCGTATCTCAAGGCGTTCACCCGTGTACAGATCGGTGGCAATGACTGCGGTGGGCAGGTGCAAATCGCGGAAATCGGTGGCAGCGGTATTGATGGCAAGCAATTCCCGAATCCGTTTTCCCTGGATGAAACCGGATTTGGGAAAAACCAGGTCCATGTAGGAGAGAACTTTTTTCCAGTCCATGGAAAGGGCGAATTCCGCCAGGCGGTCCAGATCGCCGGCGGCGTAAATGGCTCCCACATAGGCGCCGATGCTGGTCCCGGCCACACAATGAACCGGAATCCCGGCATCCCCCAGGGCCTGCAGGACGCCAATGTGGGCCCAACCCCGGGAAGATCCGCTTCCCAGAGCCACCCCGACTTTGGGACCGGTCATGGCTGGAAAGAGAAATCCGGCAGAACTTTCAGCACCGCATCCTTATGGACCAGAATGGTCCGCATTTTCAGTTTCACGTAATCATCCCGGTAGAAGAAATAGCCGTCGTATTTCCCCCGCCAGGCACCGCTGCCGGAATCCTTGATCAAAAACCAGTCATGACGCCCCTTCCGGGTATAGCCCACCATGTGAATGCCATGATCATCGGTCGTGGTGTGGTTGTAAATGCGAAATTCCCGGGCTTCCTGATTGATATATTTGGCCGGGATGTCCCACTCCGGGATGATAGCCGCATCTTCCAGACCTTCGATGCCCGGTTCGGACACATCCCCGCCGAAAAACACCGAATAGCCGGCTTTGACGGCCCCTTTCAGGATGGCATAAAAATCGTCCAGCGGCACGTTATAATACTTCTTGCTGTGCCACCAGTTATCCGGCACGGCGTATTCATCCCAGGTATAGAAGGGATATTTCAGGGTGGACATGACCGCCACGTAATCATCCAGATTCAGTCCCACCACCTGATCCCGGAACGTGGCGGGAGTGTAGGTTTTCCCGTTCCATTCAAACTGCCGGGGCGGTTCGCCCAGGGTTTCGTTCAGGATCAGCCGGACCGACGCCAGCACCAGGTCTTCATCCCAGAGTTCCTTTTCTTCCACCCAGTCCAGGTAGGCCCGCAACCGCTGAAACAGTTCGGTGTGATCAAACCGGCCGTCCTCCCGCAGAACACCGGGATAGATTTCCCGGGGAACGCAACCATACTGTTTCCACATGCGCAGGACCCCTTCCGCTTCCGAACCCTGACCGAAGGCCGACTGCCCCCGTTCCCGGACGAAGCGCCGGACTTTTTCGAGGTACTCAAAGTAGACCGTGTACATTTCCGACAGCTTGATTTTTTGACCCGTAAGGCGAAAACATTCCGATTCCAGGAAGGAGGTGGTGCTGAAGCTCCAGCAGGTT
>RFIZ01000154.1 GCA_003695105.1 Fidelibacterota bacterium | reverse complement strand
GGGCAGTTAGCCATTTTGGGACCTATTCGACTGCCTTACAAGGAAATTCAACAATTAATGGACTCATTTGTGGAGATTATGCCCGATGTCTGCTGAGAAAAAAACTGCAACTGCCAAAAAGACGACCAAAGCCAAAACGGGAACTCCGCGGAAAAAAACTACGGCTTCCCGGGACAAAAAAGTCATCAAAGAACTGACCGAAGCTCTGGCTAAGGCGGAAGAAAAAGCCCTGCGCATTCGGGCCGAATTTGAAAATTTCCGGCGTCGGAAGGAAAAAGAGATCCAGAAGATCCTGGATTATAACGGAGAGCAAATCCTGAGGGACTTATTGCCGATCGTGGATGATCTGGACCGGTTGAGCGAGGCGGCCCGGACAGGAGACGGCAAGGCGAATCTGGACGCCCTGCTGGAGGGGGTCGACCTGATTAAAAAACGGCTGGGAAAAAAATTCGAAGAATGGGAAGTGGTTCCTTTTGCCGAACCGGGAGAGCCTTTGGACCCCGAACTTCACGATGCCATGATGGTTCAGAATGATCCGGAACAGGAAGACAATACCATCCTTCAGGTGTTTGAGAAAGGATATCGGTATAAAGATCGTGTGTTACGGCATGCCAAAGTGATCGTGAACAAGAAATGAGAGATTTGTATGAAATCCTTGGTGTGTCCAAAAATGCATCCGATAGCGAAATCAAGAAAGCCTATCGGAAATTAGCCATGAAGTATCATCCGGACAAAAATCCGGGTGACAAGGAAGCAGAACAAAAATTTAAAGAAGCGGCTGAGGCCTATTCCATTCTCAGCGATCCCGCCAAGCGTTCCCAGTACGACCAATTCGGCCATGCCGGAGTCGGTCTGGGTGATTCGCCGGGAGCCGGATTCGGCGGATTTCATATGTCCATGGAGGATATCTTCTCCCAGTTTGGCGATATTTTCGGCGGACATAATCCGTTCGAGGAAATTTTTGGTGGAGGTCGCAGCCGCGGCCGATCCCGTCGTTCGGCCCGGAAAGCCCGTGATTTACGGGTCACGCTGAAACTCAGTTACAAAGAAATTTTACACGGGACGGAAAAACAAGTCCGGATCAAACGTAACGAAGCCTGTTCCGCCTGTCACGGGAGCGGCGCTCGTCCGGGGAGTTCGCCGGTGCGTTGCCGGCATTGCGGCGGCAGCGGACAGGTGCGACAGGTGAGTCAATCCTTCTTCGGTCAGTCGATTGTTGTCAGTGACTGCCCGGTCTGTCAGGGGTCCGGGGAAATGATTGAACATCCCTGCCCCACCTGCCGGGGTACCGGAGTAGAGCGAAAGTCCGCTACGATCAAGATCAAGGTGCCCAAAGGAGTCCAGGCAGGCAATTATATGACCCTGGAGGGGCAGGGGAATCAAGGTGGAAACGGGGTGATTCCCGGGGATTTGATTGTGATTTTCGATGAAGAAAACCATCCCTATTTTTCCCGGGTGGACGCTGATATCTTTTTGGAGGCCCAAATTTCTTTTGTACAAGCTGCTCTGGGCGGAGAAATCACGATTCCGACTGTCGACGGTCAGGCTTCTCTGAAAATCCCGGCAGGGATTCAATCCGGCCAGATTCTTCGGCTGCGGGGTAAGGGATTGCCCCGTCTGCATGGCAGGGGGGTGGGTGACCAGATGGTCCGGATTCAGGTGGTGACGCCCAAATCTTTGTCACGCAAGCAAAAGGAATTGCTGGAAGCCTTCCTGCGGGAGTCAAAGGATGCCGGCCCCACGTTCACCAAATTTGAACCGTGACCGTATTTACGACCCAGGAAAGACGCGTCCTGTATTTTCTCCTGGCCAGTATCGTGGTAGGAGCCCTTACGGGGATCGTCCGTAGATCCGGTCTGCTGGAGGGAGAGAGACCCGCCGGTTCCGATCTCCGGCCCTGGAAACCGGCCGCCCGACGCCCGGCCCCGGCGGAAGGAGAAAAGACTACAAAACTCCCGGTGGAAATCATTAATATTAACGTTGCGAATCAAAAAGAATTTGAATCGCTACCGACTATTGGTCCTGTGACGGCAGAACGGATACTTGCGTACCGGAAATCGGAAGGGCCTTTCCATTCGGTAGACGATCTGGTAAAGGTGAAAGGGATCGGTCCGAAAACCCTGGAAAAGATTCGGCCATACGTCAGCTTGTGAGGTGAGATTTCTATGATGGATCCAAAACAACGAAGTCGGTATAGCGACCTACTGGAATTGTTAATGGTGTTTGCCTTTATATTTCTGGTGATATCTATCTATGTCCCCGTGGAAATCTGGAAAGAAGAAGACCATTACGCCGATAAAAGCCATTTTTACATGGAAAATATTTTCCATGCGGAAGAATTCTACAAGCGGTTGACCGGTGAATTCAATCCGGACGCCAAGTGGGCCGTGCAGGTGGTCGATGCGATTCGGGATTCCCTGACCGCCGACAGCACCTACCTCAATGACCAGGTCCTGCATTTAAAGGGGAAATCATTGCCCGTGACGGTCCCGGAAGGGTACGATGCCGAATTTGACACCACCTTCGGATTTCGCAAAACCCGGAGGGATACGATCCTGGACACCACTGTCACCCTGCTGGTGTTTGATCCGGAAATCAATCGCGTGGATACGGTGTACATCCAAAAACGAGAATTGAAAAAATATCGTGATGATCCCAATTTGCGGGAGATCCTGGCGGAAACGCCAATGACCAGGGTGGAAGTCAACACCTACTATGATTCCTATTTACCGGATACCAACATGTTGTATTGTCCGCTGACGGGCAAACCCTATCAGGTAACCATTTCGGAGGATGGGAATTTCCGGGTTTCCAGTCCCATTGAGGGCGTGTACAAGGAGCCTCGTTACGGGATCTTTTCGTTCAAAGCGAAAAACCACGGTTATATAGAAGACGGGGTTCGGAGCTGGGAAAAATCATAGGGCCACCTTGGTTACCCTGGTTTTATCCAACCGGTCGATTACCTGTATCGTGTGGGGGAAAGGGGATCCAGAACCCGACATTTCCCGCTGTCTGGACCAACCCTATTACAAACAACTAATCCACGCTGACCGGCCGGCCGATCTGATCCGGGAAGCGTTTGAGGCCCTTACCCGAGAAACCGATTTTACCGGCGAATCCGTGGAAGTCATCGTCGACGACACTTTTTGCCAGACCAGCGCCCTGACGGTGGATGAACATCTGGATGAACCTGGTGTACAGGAGTACTTGCGCTGGTGGATCGATCAATCCTGGCCGGAATCCTGGGACCAGTATCAGGTCAGTTATTTTTGTCCGGAAACGGACGTGTCCTTCCTCTGGGTTGCCGGAATCACCACGACTCTGGCGGGCGCCGTCAGCGAGTCTGTCCGGTCGGCCGGAGGTAACTTGGTCCGGTTCGCTCCTGTGTCCAGCACCCTCATCAGTCTGCAGTATCCCCAGAATTCCCTCTGGACTCTGGTGGAACCCCGTTCCTATACGATTGCCGGTTCTCAGGGATCCCTGCCTTTCAAAGCCGGAATTTCCTTCTATTCCGGTTCAGTCCGAATCGCGGAACTGGTGGGTGATACCAAGACGGTTGAACCCCTCCTGCTGGGGCCCAGTTACCGTACACCTTTCCATTTCATCGACCCCCTGCCGGAAAGCCGCCAGGAGGTGTGGGCCCGCATCCCGGTTACTGCTCAAACTCTGCATCCGGATCTGGAAGCGTTTGGCGAAGATCAGGGCTGGAAACGGGAATTACGCCGAAATCTGGGTATTCTTTCCGCCGTCATTGCCGCGGAGAAAGAAGATCGGATCATTCATTTTGGCGGAGAAGAGCCTCAGGAATCTCAACCGGAACCGGAAGCGGATCTGGAAGAATTGCGGTTACAGCGGTTGAAACAACGAATGGAATCTTCCCGTCCGGCCGAAGAATCCGCCACACCGGTTCCCGAAGCTCCACCTACCCGCAAAAAACGATTTCCCTGGACAGCCACTGTTCTGGTCATTCTTCTTCTGGCTTTGGCTTATTTGGGGGGCTATTTGCAGCCGGTGTTGACTACCGTTCAAACATGGCTGGGATCGCCCGTTTCCGCGACTGCCCGGAGCGCAGAGAAAAAGATTTACAATTTGGCCGAAGCCCGGGCTCTGTCCCAAGAAATGATCAAAGAATCCCGCAAATGGATCGATCCGGAAGTCGTGAGACTGGAAGCCTGGGATAAATGGCTGTGGGTTGTCACTCGACAGGATACTATGAAAATTCGCTTAAACCTGGCACGGAGTGATTTGAGCGGTTTGAGGGTATCACTCCCGGACCTGGAGGCATTTCTGGATACCTGGTCTCCGGTGACCTACCGGTTGCTGCCTCCCCTGCATAAGGATCATATTTCCTATATTCCCTTAGTGGTCAGGATCGATGACATCTTCTCCGTCCAAGAGGTAGGGGAAAAACTGCTGGAAAAAGGGGATAATGTCATACTGCGGAAAATCACCGTGGATAAGGGGGACACTCCTTCCGCCCACCTCTATTTTTCCATCCTCACCGGCTAAGTAGCATGCGAATACTGGCGGGCCAATACAAGGGCGTAATCATTGGTCCGGGAACAGGCCGCCATATCCGTCCCACTCAATCCCTGGTCCGAAAAAGTGTATTTGATCAACTGGGTCCCCTGGATGGACATTCTTTCACGGATCTTTTCGCCGGTACGGGAATCATGGGATTTGAAGCCGCCAGCCGGGGGGCAGATCCGGTGGTGTTGGTAGAAAATCACCCTGGACGGGTCCGGCGACTCCAACAGACGAAGAGCCGTTTCCGGGACACAACCGTGAATATCGTCTCCCAGGATGTCTGGCGGTTTTTACCCCACATCGAGGAGTTGGATCGGGTGTATGCCGATCCGCCGTACCGGCAATATACCTTCGAGGAATGCCATTCTCTGGTTAAATTGGTTCTGGAAAAATTACAACCTGCGGGAGTGTTTTTTTTGGAATTGGATCAGATCGTTCCGGAGTTGGAGGCGGACGAAGTCCGCACCTACGGGAAAACAGCCGTACATAAATGGATAGCAGACCGATGAAAAAAGTCATCTATCCCGGTACATTCGATCCGATTCATAACGGTCATGTTGACATTGCCACCCGGGCCTCCCGGCTGTTTGATGTATTGATTTTTGCCGTAGCCGACAACCCGAATAAGGAGCCCCTGTTCACGGTGGAAGAACGTATGGATCTGATTCGGCGCTCCACCCAGCATATCCCCAATGTGCAGGTGAAATCTACCCGGGGTTTGGTGGTGGATTTTGCCCGGGAAGAGACGGCGATCGCCCTGATCCGCGGATTGCGGCATGTGTCCGATTTTGAATTTGAATTTCAGATGGCGATGATGAATTACCATTTGAATCCCTCCATAACCACCATATTGATGATGCCCGATGAAAAATATATCCATTTGAATTCTACCGTAGTGAAAGATGTGGCCAAACTGAAGGGAGATGTCAGCGATTATGTACCGACAGTGGTGCTGGAGTATTTAAAAAGTAAATTCGAATAAATCTTCTTTTTAAATTCGACGTCTCTTATTCATCAATTGGAGCTGAGTTCATGCCGACCTACGAGTATAAATGTGCGAACTGCGGGCATTATTTCGAAACTTTTCAATCCATTAAGGATGATCCGGTCCGCACGTGTCCACAATGTGGGGAGGACACGGTCCAGCGCCTGATCAGTTCCGGTACCGGTCTCATCTTTAAAGGATCCGGATTTTACCTTACCGACTACAAGCACCAGTCCGGATCGAAAAGCACTACCAACGGTAAGACCGGTACACAAAAACCATCAACCGAAAAAAAACCTAAACAACAGGATTCAAAATCATGAGTGGAGAAAAAATTAGTTTCCAGGACGGTACACTGCAGGTACCCGATCATCCTGTCATCCCTTTTATTGAAGGCGACGGCACCGGTCCCGACATTTGGGCGGCCACCGTTCGTGTGCTGGACGCGGCTGTTGCCAAAGCCTATCAGGGAAGACGATCCATTGTGTGGAAAGAAGTATTGGCGGGAGAAAAAGCCAACCGTCTGACCGGTTCCTGGCTCCCGCAGGAGACCCTGGACGCAATTCAGGAATACTTTATTGCCATCAAAGGTCCCCTCACCACCCCCGTAGGCGGCGGGATCCGTTCGCTGAATGTGGCTCTGCGCCAACAGTTGGATCTCTATGCCTGCGTCCGTCCGGTGCGTTGGTTTCAGGGAGTGCCGTCCCCGGTGAAAAATCCGGCGCTGGTGGTTATGGTAATCTTTCGCGAAAATACGGAAGATATTTATGCCGGAATTGAATGGATGTACGGTGAACCGGAGGTGGAGACGGTCAAACAGTTTCTTATCGACCAGATGGGCGTGAAAAAAATTCGCTTTCCCAAAACCTCCTCCATTGGGATTAAACCGGTTTCCAAGGAAGGAACCCAGCGGCTGATGCGTTCGGCCATTGATTACGCCCTGGCCCACGGCCGGAAATCCGTCACGATCGTGCATAAGGGAAATATCATGAAATTTACGGAAGGGGCTTTCAAGCTCTGGTCCTATGAAGTGGCGGAGGCTGAATACGGCGATCGGGTATTCACCTGGGCGCAATACGATCGCATCAAAGCGGAACAGGGTGAGGATGCGGCCAATCAGGCCCAATCCCGGGCGCTGGCCGAGGGGAAGTTGTTGATCAAGGATTTCATTGCCGATGCCTTCCTCCAGCAGATCCTGCTCCGACCGGCCGAATATGACGTGGTGGCAACCCTGAATCTGAATGGTGATTATATTTCCGATGCTCTGGCGGCTATTGTTGGAGGTATCGGCATCGCTCCGGGGGCCAATATCAATTACAACACCGGTCATGCCATTTTTGAGGCCACCCACGGTACGGCGCCGAAATATGCCGGCCTGGACAAGGTGAATCCGTCATCCTTGATTCTTTCGGGCGTCATGATGCTGGAACATCTGGGGTGGCAGGAAGCCGCCGACCTGGTCGTGAAAGGCCTGGAAGCCTCGATTCAAAAGAAACACGTTACCTATGATTTCCACCGTCTGATGGAAGGAGCAACCAAGCTGAAGTGTTCCGAATTCGGGTCGGAAATCATCGCCAACATGTAATTCGCCGAAAGGCAATTCCGGGGAAAGGGTGCTGTCTGTGCAGCACCCTTTTTCTTTAAATTCAAAAAATGTTTATTGATGTAACAGAGATCGAAGCCCTGGCCGGAAAGGGGGGACCCGGAGCCGTATCCTTCCGACGGGAGAAATTCATCCCTAAAGGAGGACCGGACGGAGGAGATGGAGGCCGTGGAGGGCATGTGATTTTCGAAGTCGACCCTCATTTGCGTACCCTTCAGGATATTACATACCGGAAAAAATACCGGGCGAAAAACGGCCAACCCGGCGGCAGCAGTCGGAAAACCGGAGCCGATGGCGAGGATATCATTATTCGGGTTCCTCCGGGAACACAGATCCATTCTCTGGATTCCGGCCGAATGGTGGCGGATCTGGTACATTCGGGTCAACGATTCATTGCCTGTCGGGGAGGCAAAGGCGGACGGGGGAATGTGCATTTTAAATCGGCCACCCGGCAGACGCCCCGCTATGCTCAACCGGGTCTTCCGGGTGAATCGGGTCGGTTCCGTCTGGAACTCAAATTGCTGGCCGATGTGGGCTTGGTGGGATTGCCCAACAGCGGGAAATCGACTCTGTTGAGTGTGCTGTCCAATGCCCGGCCTAAGATTGCCAATTATCCCTTTACCACTCTCACGCCCAATCTGGGGATTGTGAAATATGGAGAATTCGCTTCCTTTGTTTGCGCCGATATCCCCGGCCTGATTGAAGGTGCGGCGAAAGGGAAGGGGCTTGGGCATCAGTTTCTGCGTCACATTGAACGCACCTCCGTACTGGTCTGTCTGGTGGAATGTATGGACCCTGATCCGGAAACTACGATCTCTCTGCTGACGGAGGAGTTGAAGCAATTCAACCCATATTTGCTCCAAAAACCCCGGTTGAAGGTGATGAGTAAAATGGACCTGGATCCGGACAAGACTGTTCCGGAAGGCTACATTCCCATCTCTTCCCAGGCCCGCCGGGGATTGGATCAATTGATTTCAGCTATTCTTCCCTACCTGGATGGACAGGATTGAAGCCATACTGAATTTACTGCAGGTAAAAGGACTGGGCAGCTCCCGGATTAAAAACCTGTACCGGACTTATCCTGATTGTCTCAATCCCTTTCAGCTGACCGTAACAGAACTCTGCCAGATTCCGGGTATTGATCTGATCACCGCCAGAAAGATTAAAGCTTTTTCTGAATTGGATTTTGGAGCCAGGGAGAGGGCAAATGCCCGGAAACTCAATACGATTATCGTTTCCTTTTACGACGACAAATATCCTCAATTATTACGAAAGATATACAGCTCTCCAGTTTTGCTTTATATCCGGGGGGATTGGGAAGTATTACACCAGGATGCACTGGCGGTGGTGGGTACTCGTTCCATGACAAACTACGGCCGGACGGTGACCCGGAGACTGGTACAAGACCTGGTGGAGATGGGGCTGGTCATTGTGAGCGGACTGGCTCTGGGGATAGATACGGTAGCCCATGAAGCAGCACTTGAATATGGGGGCAAAACGGTGGCCGTGTTGGGTTCGGGCATCGATCGGATTTATCCGGACCGGAATCGGTCTCTGGCCCGGCGAATCGTGGACGGTGGCGGAGCGTTGGTCAGTGAATTTCCGATCGGGACCAAGCCTGACGCCCCCAACTTTCCCCAGAGGAACCGCATCATTAGCGGTCTTTCCCTGGGAACCGTCGTGGTGGAAGCCGGGCATCGCAGCGGTGCCATCCTCACTGCCTTGAATGCCGTGGATCAAAACCGGGATGTGTTTGCGGTACCGGGTCGTGTAACGGACAAACAGAGCGCAGGATGTAATCGTTTGATTAAAAACGGAGCCATTCCCGTTGCGCGGGGGGAGGATATTGTCGATCAACTTCTGCCCCACATGCAGAAACCGCCTCGGCCGGTCCAACAGTCTTTGCCACTGGACCTGACGGCTGAGGAAGAAAAAGTATTATCGTTGCTGACCCCCGATCCCATCCATATCGATGATTTGGCTCAGCGCCTGAAGTGGGACGTCGTGACCCTCCTGCCCGTCTTGCTGGAATTGGAATTGAAGGGGGCCGTGCAACAGGTAGCGGGCAAACAATTTATGAAGGGAAGCCTTTCTTAACCATGAAGAAAATACTTTTAATCTGCTGTGTAACTGCAAATATATAAGGAGTAATGATTCATTGACACCCGTACGGCAGGGCGCAAACGAGCCAGGTCAGGAGGTCTGGGAATTGTATTCCTGGACGAAATGAGGAAATTGCTCCGCCGGGATGGGGCGAGACAGGACAAATCCCTGAATTTCATTGCAAAAAGTATTGGTTAGATACTGCAGTTGGTTTTCCGTCTCGACTCCTTCGGCAATCACCTTCAAATCCAGAGAATGAGCCAGATTGATAATGGTAGAAACGATGGCCGCATTCTGTTCATCCTGATCCAGGTCCCGGATAAAGGATTGGTCGATTTTCAACGTGTGGATCGGAAACCGGCGCAAATAACTGAGCGATGAATATCCGGTTCCAAAATCGTCCAGGGAAAGATTGAAGCCGATTTCCCGCAATTCGTTCAGGATTTGAATCGCCCGTTCCAGATTGGACATGATGGCGCTTTCCGTGATCTCCAGATCCATGATGGACGGGTCCAGGTTCAATTTGGATACGAGTTGATCCAGACTTTTGGCCAGATTATCGATCCGAAAATGAACCGGAGACAGGTTGACTCCGATTTTGAGGGGGGGCAATTTCATTTTCTGCCAATGCTTGATTTGTCGGGCCGTTTTCTCCAGGATCCATTCACTCATGGGAATAATCAAACCGGACTCTTCGGCCACGGGAATGAATTTCCCCGGAGGGATTAAACCGCCGTCGGGGTGCTGCCACCGAATCAGGGCTTCGGCGCCGGAGACACGCCGGTCCAGGATCGACATCTGAGGCTGGTAATAGAGCAGGAATTCTTCCTGATCCAATGCCCGGCGCAACATGGTTTCCATGTTCAGCCGGGTGGCAGCCATGGTGGTTAACTGCTGATCCACTAACTGGACGGTATTTCCGCCCCGTTTTTTGGCGGCCATGAGGGCCGTATCGGCGTTTCGCAACAGATCATCAACGATCTGGGCATCTTTGGGAAAAACAGACACACCCACACTGGCCGTCAATTGCAATGTATACTGGTTGATGGATATCGGTTGGGCTACGGCATGTTGTAAACGTTGGCCGAAAAATTCCACTTCCTCCAGGCGATCCGGATGTAAATCCTTCCTGACCACGGCAAATTCATCTCCGTGAATATGTGCCAGGAAATCAGCTTTGGTCATTGTCTGATTCAGAACCCGGGAAATTTCTTTCAGGTAGATGTCGCCGACGGCGTGCCCAAGGGAGTCGTTGATGGATTTGAAACTGTCCAGATTGATGAGATACAGAGCTAAGGCGGTTCCCTTGATGTTGGCAATCGTGAGGAAATCCAGCAATTTGATCGTAAGCAAAGCCTTATTGGGCAATCCCGTCAACTCATCGTGATGCGAACGATGAATGGCCATTTGTTCATGGGTCACCGCCAAATCGTACAGATATTTGAGCGATGCCAGGTTTTTCACGCGGGCCGACAGTTCAACTTTGCTGAACGGTTTGGTGATGTAATCGTTGGCACCGGTGTGCAATCCCTCGGCAATTTCTTCTACCTCCGACAGTGCCGATAAAAACAGAATGGGCAATTGAAAGGGATGAAAGCGTTCCCGGATTTTCGCGCAAACGGTCCGGCCGTCCAGATCGGGCATCATGATATCCAGAATGATCAGATCCCAATCTGAATCAGTTTCCAACAGTTCCAGGGTGTCCACGCCTCCGGGAGCCTCATGAATCTGGTACCCCTCATCGCTTAGATAAAGCCGGACCAGTTTACGAATGGAGGGGTCATCATCTACGACCAGGATACGGATATCACGAGGAGCCTTCTGGGGGGATGTGGATAAGACCGGCAGACTCATACCGATGCTAATTTACAACGGAAAGGAAAAGGGAGCACGAAAAGATGCCCCGGCGGGTCCACCAGCATCCGGATCCGGCCCGGAGAGATTCAGATCACTTGCGGAAGATACAAAAACAGGTTAATTTTCCGCCGAAGAGGAGGAATTTATGACTGGGAAACCGTCCGTTCTCATTTTGGAGGACGATAAAGAAACCATCACTCTGTATGAAAAAACACTGGGGAAAAAATACGATGTCCATACGGCTGTGTCCGTTTCGGAAGCGCGTCAGATTCTGAAGAAATTCCCCATTCAATTGGTATTATTAGATTTATCGGTCGAAGGCGATGAAGATGGATTGGACCTCACCCGGCAGATTCGGGCGGACAAAAAATGGAAGAAAATTCCGGTCATTGCCGTAACGGCCCATGCCTTTATTCAGGATATGAAAAATTGTTTACGTGCCGGGTGTGATGAATATGTCGCCAAACCCTATCCCATTTTTGAGTTGATACGTAAAGTGGATGGCTATCTGACACCGGCAGCGGTGAATTCCTGAATCACGTATTCCTCAATTCCAACACCGTAATCTCTCCCGGAACTCCTAGTCGCAGCGGCGGCCCCCAATACCCGGTGCCCCGATTCACATAGATCCAGGTTTTGTGGTGACGGTGCAGCCCTTTGATATAGGGGTGGGCCAAGCGGACCAGCCAGGAGAAGGGCACCAATTGACCGCCATGGGTATGACCGCTCAGGACCAGATCTACGTTACTTCGGGCGGCTTCGTCGATGATACCCGGTTGGTGGGCTAGCAGTACCGTGAATGCATTGGGGGGCACAGACTGCATGGCCCGGGACAGGGAGGGCGATTCCCGGGGATCCATCTGGATCGCCGTCGGATCGGGTATCCCCACGACGGAGACGGCGGCGGCTCCCACGAAAAACGTGTTGGATTCGTTCTGCAGGACCCGGAGCCCCAATTCACGGTATACCGGTAACCAGGCCGCCACACCGCTGTAGTATTCATGGTTCCCTGTTACGAAATAGACGCCATAGCGGGCCTGCAATTCCCGTAACGGCTCCAGCTCCGGTCTTAAATAGGTCACGGAGCCGTCAACCAAATCCCCGGTAACGGCGATGAGGTCGGGCTGGAGCGACTGCACACGGTCTACGATCCGTTGCAGGTAGGGTCTCTTGATGGTGGGTCCCAAATGTATATCTGAGATCTGGACAATACGGAATCCCTCCAGATCTGCAGGCAAATTTTCCACGGGAACCTGAATTGTATACACGGTCGCCGGTTTCCGGGCATTTCCCAGACCCCAGAGGGTGAGGGCGGCGCAGGTGAGGACGATGAATCCTCTGGCTGTCTCCTCCAGGAAAACGGACCAGTCGGAATCCGTCAGAATCCGCCCCGGAAGGGAGTCCGGTCCCACGGCCCAGCGGATTCCGGTCAGGAGGGCCAGAATCAGATCCCAGCCAAAGAGGATCATGAAGGTCAGGGAAAAAAAGCCCAGACTGCCGTACCCGATCCAGGAAAAAAAATCGATGGTTCGGTTTTCCACGCCGTTGAAGCGAAAGGCGAGGGGAAGAACAGGCAGGATGGAGATCACCGCCACTACCAACCAGTAAACGAGGGGGAGTCCGTGCGCCGGAGGGAACAGGGGATAGATCCGGAAGGCGACATAACCGTGAATCAGAAACAAGGTGGCGCTGACCACCAGCAGAGCAACAAACATAAGAGTCTAACCTCAAAAAAAGGCTGGAAACTGAATTAGAATCCATGGAATTCCAAGGAATTTAGTGAAAATTTCTTCCTGACCTAGGAACCGTAACAGCCACATTCAATATGGAAAGGGCGCATCATGGGTACACACGATGTCCGGGAAGATCCCCGGAATGAACAAATCCTGATATACATCAATGGTCGTTTGTTTCCCCGGGCGGAAGCCACCGTTTCCGTATTCGACAGTGGTTTTTTATTGGGAGATGGCGTGTGGGAAGGAATCCGGTTGCATCATGGCCGGCTGGTATTCGGCGATCGCCATTTTCGTCGCTTGTATGAAGGGGCCCGGGCGATTGACCTGGACATTGGCCTGGAGCCGGCGCAATTGGAGCAGGAAGTGTACCGCACCCTGGAAGCGAATCACATGAGGGACGGTGTTCATATCCGCTTGATCGTCACCCGTGGGTTGAAAAAAACCCCCTATCAGCATCCCCGGGCCAATGTGGGAGGCGCGACAATCGTGATCATACCCGAATACAAAGTTCCCACTCCGGAATCGGTAACCCAGGGGCTGCGCCTGGTATCCGTGGCCATTCGCCGGGGAGCTCCGGATGTGCAGGATCCGAAATGGAATTCATTGAGCAAATTGAATTGTATTGCCGCCTGTATCCAGGCGGACAAAGCCGGCGGAGATGAAGCCCTGATGTTGGATCCGCATGGGTTTGTGTCCACCTGTAATTCGACCAATTTTTTTCTGGTCCGCCAGGGAGAAGTCTGGACTTCTACCGGAGATTATTGTCTGAATGGAGTCACCCGGGGGGTCATCATCGAATTGTGTCATGAACATGGAATTCCTGTCTTTCAGAAAAATTTTTCATTGACCGACGTGTATGGCGGAGATGAAGCCTTTGTGACGGGTACGTTTGCAGGTGTCATTCCGGTTGTGAGTGTGGATGGGCGCTCGCTCCAATTGTACCCGCCCGGAAGCGTGGTAAAAACTCTGGCTAAATTGTATCACGACAAGATTGAGCGTTTGTATCCGGAGACGGCATGATTATCGCCATGTGGTCCGGTCCCCGGAATATTTCGACCGCATTGATGCGTTCGTTCGGAAACCGGGATGACACCGTCGTAGAAGATGAACCACTCTATGCCCGGTATCTGAAGAGGACTGGTTACCATCATCCGGATCGGGAAGACATTTTACGGGCTCAGGAGCCGGATTGGGATACATTGACGAGCCATCTGACAGGGCCTGTCCCCGGAGGCCGAACGATCTGGTACCAAAAACACATGGCTCACCATTTGTTCCCGGATGATCCGTTGGGTTGGATCCATTCCTTTGCCAATTGTCTCCTGCTGCGACATCCGGCTCTGGTCATCCGTTCCTACGTCCGGAAATTTTCGCTGCATTCCCCGGATCAACTGGGATATCCTCAACTGGTCCGGATATATGACGCCCTGGCCCCGTCTCCTCCGGTGGTGGTAGATGCCACCGATTTGCTGCGGGATCCGGCCTCCATGCTGACGGCCTTATGCCGACGGCTGGGGATTCCCTTTCAACCGGCCATGTTGCATTGGTCCCCCGGGGGTCGGCCCACCGATGGTGTCTGGGCCCGGTACTGGTACGAAAATGTCAATCGTTCCACCGGCTTTCAACCGTTCACGAAACCGGACTACAGTGTACCGGAAGGATATGAAGATCTCTACCGTGTCTGTCTGGAGATGTATACCTATCTGGCGCGGGTCAAGGTGTAAGCGTTCAGTCCCGCCATACGAGTTTTCCCGACCTCATTTCCCAGTGCTCCAGCTGAGATTTGTCCGAAATGGGGGGCAGGGACCAGCCCGTGATCGTTTCCCACCGATTCAGGGAATAGGCCACTGACCCAATGGTCACTATGACGTTCCGGGGATCGAAATCGAGCTTGGTACCGGCCACGGGAACAGAAAGTTGAAAATACACTTCAGGCCGGGAATAAGCCGCCAATCGCGACCAGAGCTCCGACGTAATCCCAAGGGGCAGCTGTTGGAAATAGGGCAGATTCACGACGGCTTCCAGGTTGAGCCGATTGGGACTGAAACGGGCCCGGATGGCCCGGATGCCGTGACGCAGGTCGACCCGTAACCGGTCCTCCAGGGACGTAATCAACACCAAAGGTAAATCGGCTTCGGTGATCACCGGCGGCAGTGTTTCCGCGGCCGAAACGGGAGAATCATCCTGCGGAAGGACGGTCCCGGGGTGGGAGGAAGGCCGGGAACGGGTGGTGGGAGCGCCAGAAGAAGGCGACGCAGGAGGGGTGACATCCTTCCTCGACGACCCCGGCAGGGGGCCGGGCGGAACGGATGTATCCGGTGGGTTGAGCGTGGCCGGAAGGGGGTGGCTTTCGGTTGATTTTGTCGCAGTCGAAACGTTTCCGGAGAAGGCCAACCAAGATGTATCTGCATGGGGACTCCCTTCCGTGTACCATTCAGGCAAGGTCTGAAGTTGGTTCAGGAGATAGAGACCCGTCAATCCAGCGGCGATGACAATCACCGCCAGGGCAATCAGTGTGCCGTAATAGAGTCGTTTTACATGCCGATCCACCGACAAAAGTACTCCAGGTTTCTGCTGGCTACCAAGCCGGGCGGTGGGATAATCGACCCAAATTTGCGCATGAAAGATTGGGCTGGATGGCAGTATATTGACTACGATTTCCAGGGGGACGGTCATTGGCAACTGGAAAGCCATTCCGGGAACGTTTGGCTTTAGCTGGGAGGGTGAATATGATTGAGCACGAGATCATTCCGCTGTTTGGACCACTTTGGTGGAAAGCCTGGACCACGACCTGGCTGGGTATCTTTTTCCTCCTGTTTCTGGGAAAAAAACTGCCTGCAAACATCGTAAAAAACATGACCCGGGTCATGGGGTGGCTTCTGATCTTTGTGGCGGTGGGAATGCAGCCTTACCAGGTAGCCGTAGGGAAATGGTCCGTGCAATCCAGTCTTCCCCTGCAGATGTGCGGAATCTCCAGTTGGTTGTCTGGTTTCGCCCTCCTGACGGATCAGATGTGGATTTATTATATCGTCTATTACTGGGGGATCCCGGGAGCGTTTCACTCCCTGCTTACTCCGGAATTTACCCTGGGAACCGAAGGGATCTTTTTTTACGAATATTACATTTCTCACGGGGGAATTATTTTGGCGGCCCTGTGGGCCACAGTGATTCTGAAACGCCGTCCGGCGGAAGGGTCCTGGTTGAAAATGTTTGCCTGGACTCAGCTCTGCCTGCCCGTTATCGGAACGATCGACTGGCTGCTGGATGCCAACTACATGTACATCTGCAAAGCTCCCATTGTGGACAATCCTTTCATCATCGGTGATTTTCCCTACCATTTGATCGGGCTGGAATTTGCCGCTCTGCTGCATTTCGCTCTGGTCTATGCTCCCTTCGGGATTTCCCGTTGGCTGCGGAAACGACGAACACCGCACCCTGCCGGCGCCTGATAGAATTCCGTGGAGGAGGGAATCGCCATTTACTGTAAATTTGGTTGATGAATAGCCTCCTTTTCTATTTTTTCCTGGCATTGGGAGTTTCGTTTATCTGCTCCCTGCTGGAATCGGTCCTGCTGACGATTACCCCCAGCTACGTGTCGGTCGTGCAAAAGGGGAATCCCAAGGCCGGTCTGCTGCTGGACCAGCTCAAATCCCAGATCAACCGCCCCCTGGCGGCCATCCTGTCGCTGAATACGATTGCCAATGTGGTTGGCGCGGCCGGAGTGGGCGCCAAAACTCTGGAAGTGTTTGGGAATGAATACCTGGCCACGGCCTCAGCCATCCTCACCCTGTCGATCCTGGTCCTGGCCGAGATTGTTCCCAAAACCCTGGGGGCCGTCTATTGGAAACGACTGGCGATTCCCGCTGCGTATCTGATCCGCGTCCTGATCTGGCTTACCTATCCGCTGGTGCTCCTGTCGCTTGGGTTTTCCCGCCTGTTCAAAAAACGGATGGGGAGTCAGTCCATTTCCCGTGAGGAAGTCATCGCCATGGCGGAAATGGGAGAGACGGAAGGGACCATCGAGGAAAAAGAGAGCGAAATCATTGAAAACCTGTTTAACCTGCGCAATGTATCCGCCGAAGAAGTGATGACACCCCGGTCGGTTGTGTTCGCCGTGGAGGCATCCATGACGGTAGGGGAAGTGGTCAACCGGTTTTCACCCATCGCTTATTCCCGCATTCCGGTCTATCAGGAAAACCTCGATAATGTAGTGGGATTCATCCATCGTTATGATTTGGTCAATGCCCAGGCGGAAGACCGCTTTGACATTCAGGTCCAGGAATTGATGGAACCGATCATCACCGTTCAGCAGGACCGGTCGGTGGCCGATATCCTGGATGATTTCGTCCGGAATCGGCAACAAATTTTTATGGTGACGGATGAATTTGGCACTGTCACCGGATTGATAACCTTAGAAGATGCCATTGAAACCCTGTTGGGAGTGGAAATCGTGGATGAACATGATTCCGTAGTGGATCTGCGAAAACTTGCCCGGGAAAAATTTCGCTCCCGTCAGCAACAACGGAACCAGCCAACGGAAGAAAAACTGCAGGATCCCGGGAATGATACATGACAATTTCGGGATTCTTGCCATACTGTTGACCATCCCGGCCGTAATCTTTCTCAGCCAGCAAATACCCCTCGTTCAGCGGTTCTTCAAGGTAGTCCCCCCGCTGGTATTCGCCTATTTCATTCCGTCTCTCCTCTCCAATCTGGGGATGATTCCCCGCTCGGCGGAGATCTATACTTCCATCAAAACGTTTCTCCTTCCCGCCAGTTTGCTGCTGCTGACCCTGGCGGTGGATATCCGAGGGATCTTGCGTCTGGGCCCAAAAGCCGGACTCTTGTTCCTGGCGGGAACGGCCGGTGTCGTTCTGGGCGGGCCGGTGGCTCTCTGGCTGTTTCGTTCCCATCTGGCGCCGGAAATCTGGAAAGGGATGGCTGCCCTGTCCGGATCCTGGATCGGCGGCGGTGCCAATTTCATTGCCATCGGAAAAGCCGTGGGAGCCGGGGATGATGTCCTGGGAAAAATGGTCATCGTGGATGTCATCGTGGCCTACACCTGGACAGGGATTCTGCTCTTTCTGGCCGGTCGGGCGGGAACGATCGATGGGAAGACCGGAGCCGACACCAGCGCCATTGAAGACTTGCAGGAAAGAGTCAGTCATTTCCAGGAATCCACCAGTCGGAATCCCACGACGACAGATTGGATGGTCCTCACAGCCGTGGCGGCCCTGGGATCCTACCTGTCCTATCGAATCGGAAACGGGCTGCCGGAATTAGGCTCGGTACTGTCCCATTCGACCTGGCGCGTGATTACCGTGACCACAATCGGTGTGTTGTTGTCTTTTACACCGGCGAAATCTCTGGAGGGCATTGGGGCCAGCCGCCTGGGAACGGTCTTTCTCTACCTGTTGATTGGCGTCATTGGTGCCAATGCCGATTTCACCGCTCTGGGAGAAGTGCCCTGGCTGCTGGCAGCCGCTCTGGTCTGGATCGTGATTCACATATTGGTTCTGTTCCTGGTGCTCCGGCTGGTGAGAGCGCCCCTGTTTTTCCTGGCCGTTGGCTCCCAGGCCAATATCGGCGGAGCCGCTTCGGCTCCCATCGTCGCCGCCGCCTTTCACCCGGCGCTGGCATCCGTCGGCGTGATGCTGGGAATTGCTGGGTATGTATTGGGTACCTACGCGGCATTGATCTGCGCGGCTCTGCTGCAGTGGGTGGCATGAAATTTTTCCGGATAGGTCTTGTCGCTGTCACCACTTTGCTGGCCCAACCCCGGGCAGCTTCGGACGTCCGCTATTACCATAATCGCACCGACCTTCTGGCTAACCATGCCGTTCCGAAGCTGGAGGTGCGCCACCAGGCCCATCTGGTCGGTTACTACGACCAGGCCGGCCGGTTGACGGAAATCCGATCCTATGACCAGGAACAGAATCTCCAAACCCGGGAAACGTATCAATATGACACCCAGGGAAATTTGAAGCAGAAACGGGAATGGTCAGGAGAAGGAAAAATACGGCGGGAAATGGTCACGGGTTTGGATACGTTGGCCCGAAGATTTATCCATTATTTGTACGGGGTCGATCAAACCCTGGAGTGGGGGGATCGGTACACAATTACCGAATTTGATCGAACCGGATTTCCCTACCGCCGAACTTTTTATGAAGCGGATGGTCAGCCGTACGGACGCATCGAACACCTACGGACCGGGGATCGACGGCCGTTACTGATCACCTGGACCCGTCTCCCGGAAAAGGAAGTCATCCGTCGGTGGGAATATCACTATGGATCCGACGGTAGTTGGAATGTTCGGCAGTACAATCGGTCCGGGGACCTGGTTCAGCAGCGCCGTTTCAATTCCCGGGGAGAAGAAATTGCCATCCGCTTGTGGGAGCGGGGCAACGACCTTCCCCTGAATGAAGTCCGGGTTCGCTATAGTCTGGAGGATACATTGGCGGCAGGCTGGGTGATCCTGCAACCACGGACCGGAAGTGCAGCTGAAGTTCGATATCCCCTCCCGGATGCAAACCGCTATCCGGGGACTCATTCTCTGGTGTTGGATGCTCATCCTTCCGTAGAAAATGGTCCCGAATTTTCCCTGATAATGGGGGGTGTCACCGTTCGCGGGGATACCTGCGAATCCGAAGAAATGAGCGGAATACGCTTTGATACCAAAGGTCCGAATCTCCGACTGGAGCTGGATAGCGTTTTTGCCCGTCCGCGAATGGCCTTTCACACAGACGAGCCATTACGGGAGGCCTCACTGGTTTGGCTGCCGGACACAGCCACTGTGCTGGGAGGTCATCCCCGATTGATGCCCTTGACCCAGAGGGAATTGACCTGGTCGGATTCCGATGCTTTCATCCCCAGAAACGATTCTCTTCTGGATGAACCCGGCCTCTACACTGTGTTGCTATTGGGCAAGGATCAGGCCGGGAATCTGGGAAAATCCGCTTCCGTCTCCCCGGTACGATTTGATCCCCTGCCGCCAACGGTGCGGATCGAGTCCCCGGGCAGTTTTGCCATTGTCGGCAATGCTTTTTTGCGCTATTCTCTGTCGGAATCCTGCCGTAGGGTTGCCTTCCGGATCGTGACCGGCAACGGCATCTTTGTTTATCCTATTCCGGATACCCTTGAACCGGGAATCCATCTCTGGCGCCTACCGGAATCGATT
>RFIZ01000153.1 GCA_003695105.1 Fidelibacterota bacterium | reverse complement strand
ACTTCGGCCTTTCCAGGTACCCGTACAATCGTGGCCCTTTGTACTCTGAGATAGATCCCTCACCGCCTGCCGGCGGATTCGGGATGACAATTGGGTGGGGGTGAGAAATCTACTTCAGCTTTCTTAGGTCGATCCTTCTACCCGTGCACGCTTGGCTCTGTGCTCACAGACGTAGGTCCCTCTCCGCCCACTTTCGGATTCGGGATGACAGGTTGATGGACGCGGGGATAGAAAGGGCTGTGCCGTCAGTCGGCCTTCCGGTCCGGCTCCCCCGGCAGCACCTGGCTCTCCATCGACTTCTCCAACCGTCGGGCCTCAGATAAAAACTGATCGACCGTCATCTCTTTGAGGTAGACCGCCCCGTGGCTGGCCCGGATGCGGGGATGGCGGTTCCGGTACCAGTAATCCCGGCCCAGGATCAACTCCAGATCCTGATGTTGTTCCACCCAGATTTTCTGGTCCAAATCACAGAACGGACCGTCCAATTCATAGCTGGGAAAGGACGCCGATTTCTGGCTCAGATAACAGGTCATGAACGTGTCCCGCAGGACGGCCATGGAATTCAGGGACACGGGCACGATCACATCCGCCTCCGCCGGATCGAACCGGTACCAGACGTTGCGGTAGCCCCAGATGCGGACCGAAGTCACCTCCCGTTCCCGGGACCATTCCCGCACGGCTTCCGCCAGGGCCTGGAGCACCTTGTAATGTGTATCCGGACCGCTCCCTTCCGGATCGAAGGCCAGACTGATCACCGTCGGTTGAATCTCCCGCAATGCCGCCAGGATCGGAGCCACATCCCGGGTGCGATCGGGCTGTTCGGTAAAAATGTCGCCCGTATAGAATCCCAGGCGTAAATGCCGCACATGATCCACCTGAATCCCGAAATGGGCCCAGACCAGTTCCTCTTCGAATTCCCGGATCATACCCTTCAGCCGCTGGACGTCGGGACGATTTTTCTCTCCGGGATAACACCCTCTCAGGTAGGCCATCACTTCATCGATTTTGGTCCGGAGTTCGCCGACACTTCCCACTCCGTAGATTTCCACAAAATTCCGGACCACCCGGTGACTCAGTCCCCGTTCACACCCTTCCGGCTTTTTCTCGGCGATCCGGTCCAGGTAATGGTAGACGTCCTTTCCGGTCTTCCGGGACCAGCCGTCGGTGAAAAAATCGGGATAGTGCACCATTTCGATCCGGTTCTGATCCAAAAAGTCCCGGGTTCTCTCCAGGACTTGATACACATAGCCATTGGTCACGGAGGTAAAACCGGAGGTAAGGTTGATGAAATAGTGCTGATTGCTGGGGGACCGCACCAGATGCATGATGTGGGGCAGGAAGCCCAGCATGATATCGTCGTGATGGGGACCGGTGTGGAAAAAGACCTGGTTTTCCTCCGGACGCAGTCCCCGATCGATCTTGGCCCGGAACGCTTTCAGGATGGCGGGGACGGTGTCGGGTCCCAGGTCCGGGATGTGGCGGGTCCAGGGATCCTGTCGCAGGTCTTCCAGGGTCAGTTTTGGCCCAAAGCGATGCAGCCGCCGGCACAGGTGAAACAGGGCCCGTTGGGATTTACGGTCGTCCCAGGGGGTCTGAAGATAAGCCCGTTTGCGGGATTCCCGCAGTTGGCAGGCGGCGCCTTCCGTCAGATAAAAGCGGGCCCCATCCAGCGCCTGGAGGGCGGTGGCGGGATAGCGGATGTCCGGAGCGGATTCCAGCGATCGGCGAACGACACCCGCTTTGGCTTCGCCGGCGGCGATGAGGATCGCCACCGCATCCCGGCGACGGGTGATGGTGGCCAGACCGATGGTGATGACCAGTCGATTCCGGGAAATTTCGATTCCTCCCAGGTCGGTGGCCGCCGCCGCCTGGGTTTCGAAATTGGTCTCGGTCAGCCGGGTGGTGGAATGGTGATCCGACCCCCGGATATTGAAGGCGATATGGCCGTCGGGTCCGATGCCGCCCAGAAAAAAGCCGATGCCTCCCCGTTCCCGGATCCGTTGTTCGTATTCGGAACACCATTGATCCACCAGAAAGATGGCCTCCTTCTGGATTTCTTCCTGCCGCGAATGCACATCCCGGTACCGCAGGGAGAGATCGACACAGCCGTCGGGAAAGATCTGGGCCAGCGCCAGCCCCCGGGGCCGGGGAATGGTATCGCAATTGATGAACAGGCCCCTCTCCGGATCCAGGCCGAACCCGTCGATATAGAATGTCTGGACATAGTGATAAAAACTGTTGTGGTGCCGGGGATCGATGGGATAGAACTCGTCGATCTGAACGAACCGCAACCCCCGGAGATCCGGTTTGCGGTCCAGACGGAGGCCGAATTCCTGCCGCAGCCGGCCCAGCTCCCTGCTCTGCCAGTTCTCCAGCAGGTGCCGCACCCATTTGATGAAATATTCCGGCGTCTTGCCGGTGGGCAGACTGATCACTCCTTCCGGATGATCCCGGACCCATTCCAGGAAGCGCAGGGCCGCCAGGAAACCCAGTTGGGGAAAATTTTGGACCACAATGTAGGGCGGTTGGGTGTCGGGCTTGTCCCGGCCCGAACGCTCCCAGAACCGTTGTTCGACGGAGGAAGAGAAAAGATGCATGACCGAAATTACGGCTCAACCCCGGGGACGGGAAATGAGAATCGATCAGTCCAGGGGACTGCGCACTCCCAGACCGCCTTTGTTCATGACGTGGGTGTAGATCATGGTGGTCTTCACCGATTTATGTCCCAGCAACTCCTGGATGGTGCGGATATCATACCCCGCTTCCAGCAGATGGGTGGCAAAACTGTGCCGGAGGGTATGGACCGAAGCGGACCGGCATACTCCGGAGGCGGTCAGGGCTGTTTTAAAGGCTTTTTGAACTGACGTCTCATGAATATGAAATCGATAGTAAATGTTTCGCTCCTGGTCATAGACAACGCTTTTTGAAGGGAAGACAAATTGCCAGGACAAATCAAACGCGGCCCGGGGATATTTACGGGCCAGCGCATACGGTAACACTGTAGCACCACGGTTTTGTTTCAGATCTTGTGTATGTAGACGGGCCACAGCGGCAATCTGCCTCCTCAGGTCCGGTTCAAGCGATGACGGAAGCAGGGTCACCCGATCTTTTTGGCCCTTTCCATCCCGAATGATCAATTGCCGGCGTTCGAAATGGACGTCCTTGATGCGGAGACGCAAGGCTTCCGACAAACGCAATCCCGCTCCATAAATCAATCGTAAAATCAGCCCGTGAATTCCATCGGTTTTATCCAAAATAGCCTTGACTTCAGATTTGGATAATACGGATGGGAGACGATTCGAGGAGCGGGGACGCTGGTAATAAGGAATCTGGGGTAGATGAAGGTTCAATACTTTAGTGTAGAGAAACAGGAGAGCATTCAGAGCTTGTTTTTGCGTGGAGGGGGCTACCTTCTGGTCCACGGCCAGCCAGGTGAGGAAAGCGGCGATTTCTTTGCCCCCTAAATACCGGGGGTGAACAGTGCCATGAAAATGTACATAACGCTTAATCCAGGATAGATAGGATTTCATCGTTTTCAGACTGTAATTCCTCTGAATCATGGATTGCCGGACCTGATCCAATAGCCGGGGTTTGGGCGGATAGACAGAATTTTTGTTTGAATAAAAACGAAGATTGGATAAGTTTTCCTGAAAATCTTGGAGGATATCATGCCAACCACTCAACCGGTAATTCAGTATAATTATTAGTTAGCCATTAAAAGGAGAGGAGAAAACATGCCTATTGGTAAAGCAGATATGGATGATCTTAAAAAAGCAAAATTACTTTTAGAAAATCCAGGT
>RFIZ01000015.1 GCA_003695105.1 Fidelibacterota bacterium | reverse complement strand
GGTATACCTTACCCCAATCCTTTCAACCCAACCGTCCATTTTACGTTGCAGGTTACGGATCCCGCACCGGTGTCCCTGTCGATAGTCGATGTATCCGGCCGGACGATCTTTACCTTTCCGGCTCAATTCGTTTCACCCGGAACCAGCCAATGGAGTTGGGAAGGCGTAAATTCTCAGGGTGAAGCCGTGGCGACGGGGATGTATTTCCTGGTAGGTCGTCAGGGTCAGCACCGGCAGACCAGAAAAATTCTGCTCTTGAAATAGGAGAACCATGATAAAAATCTACACAACGTCCTGGTGTCCCTACTGCCAGGCGGCCAAACGTTTGCTTCAGTCCAAAGCAATTCCTTACGAGGAGATCGATATCGAAGCGGAAGGGATCAGCCGGGAGCAACTGGCCGACATCACCGGTGGCCGATCCGTCCCCCAAATCGTTCTGGACGGAAAACCCATCGGTGGGTACGACAATCTGGTCCGGTTGGACACTGCCGGAAAGCTGTGATTATTTGCGCCAGGTGAACTGGATTCCCCGGATTTGACCGGGGGTTGACACTTCCAGCCAATACACGCCGCTGGGACTCACTTGTCCGTCGGTGGAACGACCGTTCCAACTGAGTATTTTTTGCCCCTGCATTGCCTGGGACGGAAACAAGGTGGCTACCTGACGACCCTGCAGATCGATAATTCGGGCCGAGACATCCATCAGGTCCGCTGTTTCCAACGTGAAGTATAATTTTCCGGTTCGATCGGGACCCGGATTGGGGTAGGGCGCCGACACGATGACAGCGGGAGCGTTTGTGGTGCTGGCCGCCTGTATGGATAGCCTATACTGATAATTGACAGATTGGGTGTCCTGGGCGGCGACGGCCAGACTGATCCAATCGGCGTAGGTTCCGGACGGTAAAGTGAAATCCCAGCCCTGGTAGACGACGAAATCATTCGGTGAAGTGGCGACCATCCCCAGGGCCTTCACATTCTGATGATGACCGTCGACGGCGGAAAGGGTGACCCGGACAGGATGATCGATGTCCAGATCGAAATACTGGCTCCCGTATTTCCGCAGGGCACTGGAGGTGAACGTCGTGTCGCCGTGAATGGTGCGGCTGATCGTCGGCCCATCCACGGGATACTGGTGCGCTTCCCGGTAGCGGTATGGACTAGCGCTCTGGACAGGGGAAAAAATACGGTTGGCCATCACCATGCCGTTGAACAAATCGCGGAAATCCAGATGGTGCAGGTCGCAGGCGTCACGAATGGCCTGAAAATCATAGGTGCCTTCCTGGCTGTCGTAGTGGACCGAGGCGTCGAATATGGCCCGAATCAGCGGTTTTCCGTTCCAGTTTTCATCCACATAGCGAAAAAAGATATAAGAACCGTACATGTGAATGCCATAGGCATCGAGGCTCAGTTCCGGTGCCTGGAACCAGGTTGGCATATACTGATAGCAATCGTTGATGTTGTCGAACATCACTTCTTCCATCCACACGGCGGTGGCTTCCAATAGCCAGATGGCTTCATAGCCGTCATATCCGAACTGAATCGCATGAAAGAACTCATGTGCGGCTGTAACGCGGATATTTTGCCGGGCGGAATGAGGAAAGCCGGAATAACTGTTTCGCAGGGCCATATAACTGGTTAAGGCATTTTGCTCCTTAGTCGGACTCTGTTCATTGTCGCCGGTATTCTGGGCAAAGTATTCACTCTGGGTATAACCGTAATACCCCAGTTGAATATTGCGGACGTAAATATCATAGAGTCCGTTGCCGCCGTTACCCGTACTCACCCAGCCGTCACCCGGGGGCGGGTAATACAGGAGTTGATCGACCAGAACGGTATAGACACTGTCGAAAACAGCGGCGATATCATCGATGTAATCGGGTACGGAATTTTGATTCAGATCTTCTGCTGCCACGGCATTTGTTCCGGTGGTGGTATAGTGAATGCGGAAGAAAGGGGTATCCAGGAACTGGTCCAGTCCTTCGGCTTCGGACCGGTTCAGTCGTTGACGGTCACTGGAGCGTAAAAATCCCTGCTGTTCCAGGATCTGCTTCTGCGCGGGAGTCAACTCATCGGCGTGGCGTTGAACCCAAAGGAGGGCGGGGGTCATACCCCGGGGATTGGTAGCGGCCTGCCCCTGAAGGGTCCCCAGAAAATCCGTCACCGCAGGAGGCAGCGATTGAGCCGGGAGAAGAGAAAAAGAGAGAACCGGCAGGAGACGAAGAACAATCTTCCTCATGTCAACGATCATCCCGGTCCGTGGAATGATAGTCTTTGCGGTGTTTCCACCGCAGATAAAGTCCCATCAGAACCATTCCCAGGGCAAAATAAAGGGCAAAGTAAACAGCGTTAGTCACGGGCTGGACTCCGGTGAATGAAATGATCATAGATATAGGTCAAACCCAGGATGGAGACACCCGTGGGTAATTCCCAGGATACCCCCGGTGCATTGTCCGATGCCAGAATCCCTGCGATCGTAAGGGAGACTCCGGTCAGGTAGGACACGGAGCGTACGCGCAAATAGAGGGGTGACACGACAGTTTCCGATGACGGGGACTTCGGAGTCTGCACCGGTGAGGCCTTCTCCTGTTCCAGTGCCGCCAGCAAATCGCCGCGCTGGAAGCGGAGCGCCACGTTCAATACCGGAGATTGAGGTTCCGGCAGGAGATCGAAGTCGTCGATTTGCGTATGAAGACGAAAGGCCAACTGGGCGGATTCGGAACTGTTGACGATGTCCAGTCGATCAATCTCCCGGGTCGGTTGGAAAGAACGCAACAGACTGGTGGTGTCGGCCTGACATTGAAAGAGAGTCAAATAAAACCATTGATTGTCAGCCTGCCATCCGGCCAGATCCTGAGACTGAATGGGACGGGACAGGGTCAATCGAATGAAATATCCGTTCACTTTGGGACTCAGTTCCACCGCCCGGATCGTATTCAGGGATTGGCCCGGGAGGAGGTGGATCAACAAAAGGCAGGTAAGCAGGGATTTCATTCTTTTCCTGAATGGGCGGCCAACCATTGATTACATCCGGTTGCCAAACCGGACCAGATCGGTTCCCAGACGTCCTCGGTTTGCATTTCGTTGATCATGGTCAGCACAAATACGGGATACAATTCCCGGGGCAGAACCGGTTCCAGCGCTTCGAAGGGATCCCATTCATCCAGAATTTCATCCATGGATCGGGATTGAAGCCGCTGCGCCAATTCCTTTTGCAGGGCAAACAGGTAGTTTTTCATCTCCTCGTGGTTCAGGCGAACGAATTCTTCCGTTGTCAGAAGTCTGATTTCCATAGAAAGCAAATTACATCCTCCAGCGAGGAAAATAAAGAAATAGCGGTTGATAGAGGTGGAGGGAGGCGGGTATTTTTTGCAGATGTTTTCCCGGCAAACCATTTTGATCTTGACCTTATTGACGGGCATGTTGACCGGTCAGCGCCTTGAATCCATGGAAGGGGCCGTGGGTTCCGTCACCCTGGATGGAAAAATCTGGAATTCACTTGCCTTCCGTCCCGTGATTCCCATAGGCAAAGCGGCGTTGGCACTGGATGTGGTAGTCTACGTGGATGACGAAGGCAACGTGCACCGGGATGAATGGGATTTTTCCACTCCGGAGGCGGCGAAAAACACGCTCCTGGACAAAATTTATTATTTCCGCTGGGGTCAACCTGCGGATCCCCTCTACTTCAAAATCGGCGCTCTGGACCGCGTCACCCTGGGATATGGCATCCTGGTGAGCCGCTATACCAATACGTTATACTATCCCGATGTCCGGCGCGTGGGCGTGGATCTCGGAATCAAATGGGGGCCCTGGCACCTGACCGGTTTTGCCAATGATCTGAAAGAATACGCTTCCTTTGCCGGCCTCCGTCTCGAGACGGCCCGGTGGACGGGATTTCCCGTGGGCCTGAGTGCGGTCATGGACCGTAACCAGTACCTGGCGTTGGAAGATCGGGATGGGGACGGTCGCCCCGACTATGTCGACGATTTTCCCGACGACAGCCACTCCTGGGTCGATACCGATGGGGACGGCCTTCCCGATAACGATCCGTTGGAATGGGATATCGACGGGGACGGCATTACCGACACTTTAAACGGGAATATTCCCGGCTGGACCCTGGATACCACAGTCGTCCTGGATCCGGAAGTATACCGCAAGCCGGAACCATTGAATATACATGGCAAATCCGATCCGGTGGGCGCCGTGGCGCTGGATGTGGGTCTGCCCTTGTTTCAGGAAAAAAATCTGACCCTGTTCGTCTACGCCCAGGCGGCCAAATTGATCGGAACCACCCGGAACCCGGAAACGGGGGAATCCGTATCCCTGGGATCCGGTCTGGTACCGCTGGGGTTGGGAGGAAAGGCGGGACCCGTAACCCTCAGGGCGGAATACCGTTTGATACCCCACGGCAATTTTGAGTTCGGTTACTGGAGTCGTTCCTATGATGCCGAGCGGGCGGTGTTTTCGCTGCAGGGGAATGAAAAAATCGTTTTGACCAAAGAAAGTCGCCTGGGGAAATATGGCGCCCTGAAAGGACTGAATGTGTCAGCCGGGGTGAACGTCCTGAGCCTGATTGGGGCCGATGCCTCCTACCAGCACCTGGTAGGAGAGACCTGGGACGAGGCGTCCAATAGTTTCCGGACAGATCGGGTAGAAAGCTTTTTAGCCACTTTGACCTTGAAAAAGAAAATCAGCAAATTGAATACAGCCCGGATGTTCTACCAGCAGCAAAACGTCCCCAATCCGTTTCGATTCCGTTTTACGGAAAATACGGTCATGGGGTATGAGCTGGGTTTGGAGATGTCGGGAGGCATGGTTCTGAGCTACGTATTCACCCGGACCTTTATTGATTTGAATGGAGACGGGGATGTGGAGGATATCCACGAAACCGTGAATCGAACCGTCTTTGAAACCAGTTTCCGCTTTTAGGTATGAACAGTCAAGAAATACGTGAATCCTTTATTCAATTCTTTACCACCAAAGATCACCGCTTCGTACGCAGTGCACCGGTCATCCCCTGGGACGATCCCACCCTGTTGTTCACCAATGCGGGCATGAATCAATTCAAGCCCTACTTTTTAGGCGAGGTGACACCGGAATTCCGGCGGGCCGTGAACAGTCAGAAATGCATCCGGGTCAGCGGCAAACACAACGATTTGGAAGAGGTCGGCCGGGACACGTATCACCACACATTCTTTGAAATGTTGGGGAACTGGAGTTTCGGGGATTACTACAAAGCGGAGGCCATTCAATGGGCCTGGGAGCTGGTGACCGAGATCTGGGGATTGGATAAGAACCGGCTCTGGGCGACTGTGTACCAGGATGATGATGAAGCCTTTGAGCTCTGGACCAAAGTGACCGATATCGATCCGGCCCGGGTTCTGCGATTCGGTGCCAAAGAGAACTTTTGGGAAATGGGAGAGACCGGTCCATGCGGTCCCTGTTCTGAAATCCATTATTTCATTGGGGATGACCTGAGCCGCCAGGCCGCTGACGGAGTAAATACTTCCCCGGAATATTGGGAACTGTGGAATCTGGTCTTCATGCAGAATTACCGGGATACCGACGGTACATTGTCCCCTCTGCCGGAAAAACATGTGGATACCGGTGCCGGACTGGAACGCATCGTTGCGGTCCTGCAGGGGAAACAGAGCAATTATGACACGGATCTGTTCACGCCGATAATCAGTCGAATCGAAACCTTGACGGGAGAATCCTACGCTTCCCAACCGACACCGATGCGGGTCATCGCCGACCATGTGCGAATGTTGACCCTAGCCCTGGCCGATGGAGCCATGCCTTCCAATGAAGGACGGGGCTACGTGTTGCGGCGCATCCTCAGACGGGCGGCCCGCTTCGGGAAAATGCTTCATATGGAATCTCCCTTCATCTATCAACTGGTGGATGAAGTGGAATCTATCCTGGGCTCCGTCTATCCCGAAATTGCCGACCGGAAGAAACACGTCCAACAGGTCATTCAGGCGGAAGAAAAATCGTTTAACGAAACGCTCAACCGGGGGTTGAACCATTTTGAACGCATTGTGGCCCACCTGAGCACGGATACCATTTCGGGGGCCGAAGCTTTTCGTTTATACGATACCTATGGCTTCCCCTTAGACCTGACCCAACTCATGGCCCGGGAGCGAAATCTGCAAGTCGATGAAGAGGGATTTCACCAGGCCATGGAAGCCCAGAAATCCCGGGCGAAGGCGGCCGGAAAATTCCGGGCCGACACCAGCTCCATCGAATGGCAGGTCGTCACCGGCGGATCCAATTCCCGATTCATCGGGTACGATCACACCCGGGCCGAGGCCACCATCAGAAAAATTGCCCACCAGAACGGACACGTTTGGCTGGTCCTGGATCAAACTCCTTTTTACGCCGAATCAGGCGGTCAGATTGGTGACCAGGGTACCATCACGGCTGCGAACCTGGATCTCAAAGTGTTGGATACCCAAAAGGTGAACCAGGAAATCGTTCACATTTGCGACGGTGACGAACCCGATTCCTGGGCCCATTCCACCCGGGTTCTCTGTCAGGTGGATGAAAAGAGAAGGAATGACACCCGCCGCAATCACACGGCGACTCACCTGTTACACAAGGCGCTGAAGGAGGTGTTGGGTGACCATGTGCATCAGGCCGGTTCGCTGGTTACACCTGATTATTTGCGCTTCGATTTGACCCATTTCGAAAAAATATCGTCGGATCAGATCCAACAGGTGGAACGTCTGGTCAATGAACAGATCATTCGAAACACTCCCCTGGATATCACGACCAAATCTTTTGACGAGGCCCGGGAAGAGGGAGCGGAGGCGCTGTTCGGCGAGAAGTACGGCGACGAAGTGCGGGTGGTGACAGTGGGGTCCTATTCCAAGGAATTGTGTGGCGGAACCCATGTGGATCGTACCGGTGACATCGGATTGTGTAAAATCATAGAGGAATCGTCCCTGGCAGCCGGAATTCGGCGAATAGTGGCTGTGACCGGTACCGCCGCTTTTACTCTCTTTCAGGAGAAGGGCGACCGCCTGACCCGGTTGGCGGGTCTGCTGAATTGTCGCGAAGAAGACCTGGAAAACAGAATCGAACAGTTGCTGGATAAAAACCGGGAGCTGGAAAAAGCCCGGTTCCAGTCGGCCCGGGAAACTATTTCTCTTCCGGATCTGTTCCGGGAGAGCCGGGTGATTGAAGGTATACCGGTTCTGGTCCATACGTTCACCGATCGGAATGGGAAAGAACTCAAAGAAATCGGAGATCGAATTCTGCAACAATGGGACCGGGGGATTGCCGTTTTAGCCTCGCTCACCGGAGATAAACCCCAACTGGTGGTGGTGGTGACACCTGCTTTACAGAAAACCGGCTACCATGCCGGTACGATTGCCCGGCAGATCGGAAAGACCATAGGCGGCGGCGGTGGCGGGAAACAACATCTGGCCACGGCCGGTGGAAAAAATGAAGCCGGCTGGAAGTCTTTCCTGGAAACGTCTCACACCTTTTTTACCGACCTGATCAAATCGATGAAGGAGTAAACGATGCAGTACCAGACTGATGGACGGGTGTACTGGGTCTATGTGGAAAAAGAGGAATCTGTTCTGGAAACATTAACCCAATTTTGCGCTGAACACCGTATCCACCGGGGAATCGTGACGGGGATCGGAGCAGTAAAGAATGTGGTTTTGGGGGCGTTTGACCCCGATTCGAAAACATATATAAAAAAGGAAGTGGCCGGTCCGTTTGAACTGGGCACCGGAAGCCACAATCGGCTCTGCCTGGCTGGCGGTCTTGGGCCGCTGCGTCGTCGGCGGGCCGCCGTTGCGCTTGTACGGCTGCCAGGACCCGCTCTAAGTCTTCGGGATGCACGCGGCTACTCCATTCTTCCAAGTCATTGCCGATCTCCTCGTCAGTATACCCGAGC
>RFIZ01000152.1 GCA_003695105.1 Fidelibacterota bacterium | reverse complement strand
GCTGTACCCAGGAGAATCGTTTGGAGATCCGGGCGCGCTTTGATCACTTCCGCATAGTGGGACGCCGGCCAGATTTTTTGGCTCCAGGCCGCTCCGGGAACCAGAACCTGATAGGAGTCCGGTAAACGGTGTTTTCGACGGCAGAGCCTGATTTCACGCTCGGAGACCTCCAACCGGGGGCGAGGGTCGGACACGGGAACGATCCCGGCCCGGCGAACCGGCTCCATGAAGAGGCTTTGAACCGTCCAGTCCGGAGGAAACCGGTCCCAGTGCCATTGAGTCAACAGCCACCGTTTCCCGTACGGTTTGCGAACTGAATACACTATCCGGGGATCCATGCCGGAGCAAATCAGGCGGGAACGCAGGGAGCGATGGAGATCGAACACCAGAGCAAAGTTGCATCCGCGCAGTGTGGCGGCAAGATGCAACAATTGTCTGGGGGATGCATCCCGGCGTAACAGCAGGATTTCATCTAGCCGGGAATGATTTTCCAGCAACGGGCCAAACGCCTCCAGGGTCAGGTACCAAAGCCGGGAGTCGGGATAGTGTTTTTTAATGGAATCCAGGACACAGGTGGATTGAACAATATCTCCTATAGATGAGAACCGAATCAGGAGAATGTTCATGAAATAAACCGATTTAACCTTATTTATTTCGCATCTTATTGAAATGTACCAAATCCAGCAGAGATTGTTTGGCCGGAGAATCGGGGTAGGAATCCAGAGCCTCGGCGGCTCGTTGGGAGTATTCGTCAATTTTCTCTCGCGTATAAGCAAATCCTCCGTGATGTTCCAGAAGCCGATTGGCTTCCTGCAGAGCCGAGGAAGAGGTTCGGGCTTGCTTCAATATCCGTCGGAGTTTGCGTTTCAATGTCCCATCTCCCTGATCCAGCACATGCAGGACCGGCAGGGTCATCATATTCCGTTTTACATCTGCACCCATGTCTTTGCCCAGGGAAGCTTCGCTCCCCAGAAAATCGAACAAATCATCTTTCAACTGGAAGGCGATGCCCAGGTTCAGCCCGTATTGTTTCATGCGCTCCCGGTCGGCCAGCTCACCGGTGGAAGTGATCGCACCCAATTCTGCAGCAGTAGACATCAGGGAAGCGGTTTTCTGCGACACCATATCGAAATATACAGCTTCGGTCAGGGAGCGTTTGAGACTTTTTTCGATCTGCAGAATTTCACCTGCACTGAGTTTTTCCGCCGTTTCCGATATCACCTCCAGGGCTTCAAAACTGCGGAGACGGATCATATAAATCAGGGATTTACTCAGGATATAATCCCCCATCAGAACGGACAATTTATTCTTCCAGATTCGGTTGAGCGCCGGATATCCCCGGCGATATTTGGCCTCATCCACCACATCGTCGTGGATGAGGGTGGCCAGGTGCAGGAGTTCCACCATGGCGGCTGCCCGGTAGGTGTTGTCTGTCGGCTGTTGACAAACATGGGCGGCCAGGAGCGTAATGACGGGACGCACATGCTTGCCTTTCGACCGGATCAGGAATTTCCCGATCGTATTGATGAGCTTGACCTGATGATGAAGCGCCGAATCGAATTCCCGTTCATACAACTTCAGGTCCTGGCGGACCGGTGCAATGATATCATCCATTGCGGGGGTTTTCATCGACGTTCCCTCTGTCGGACGGCCACCCAAACGACCCCGATACTGAATTCGTACAACAAAACCAACGGAATGGTCATGATCACCATGCTCACGGGATCCGGCGGCGTGATGATCGCCGAAAGGATCATAATAAAGACAATTGCATGGCGACGATACTTGCGCATGCCTTTGGGGGTGAGCAAACCAATGCGGGCAAGAATGAAAGATACAATGGGAAATTCAAAGATGAATCCGGTGCCGATCATCAACCAGATGATGAAGCTGAAATAATAATTGATGGACACATTGGTCTGGATATCACCATATCCCATGGACGTAAAGAAATTGAGCGAAAAAGGAATAATCACTTCATAGGCAAAAACGATACCCAGGAGGAAACAGACGAAAGTCAAAACGATCAAGGGCAATGCAAATCGTTGTTCGTCCTGGTACAGCCCCGGTGACACAAATTTCCAGATCTGATAGGTCAGAACCGGAATGGCAAACACCAGACCCCCGGCAAAGGCGATGCCCCACTTCAGCATAAACATGCCCTGGACGGTAAGAACCTGCAGGATCATTTCACGGCTGACTTCCCGTGTCGGCTGGATCAAAATATCAATGATGGGATCGACAAATAGAATGGTCACGATCGCCCCCACCACGATCGCGATCAAGGACTTGATGATCCGCCACCGTAATTCCTCCAGATGATCGAGAAAGGACATGGTTTTGAAGGGATCACTCATACCGAAACGAATCCAGTAATTCCTGGGCTATTTTATAGGGCGATCGTTTCACGGATTCGATCGATTGAGTCGCCTGCAACAATTGAGTTTCCCGGCTTTCATTCCAGAAGGTATTCAATAACCGGTCGTGGATGAGAGTCGCCACCCGTTGCCGATACCGTTTGATTCTGCGGTCATCAAATATCCCCTTTTCCTTTTCCAGCCTGATAGAATTCAGGATACCGTCTACCGCTTCTTTTACGCCCTCATTCCGGAAAGCAATCGTGGAATAGACCGCGGGGATATCCGCTCGTTTCGGTGAATAATTTTGTAGGAGATTTTTTAGCAGTTGGGTCAGGCGTCCGGCACCCTCCCGATCCGCTTTATTGATAATGAAGGCATCGGCCAATTCGATCAGACCGGCTTTCATCAATTGGATTTCGTCCCCGGATTCCGGCACCAGCACCACCACGGTAAAATCCACGGCTTTAATGATATCGTGTTCTCCCTGCCCCACACCCACTGTTTCGAAGAGAATAATATCTTTGCCGCTGGCCGCCAGAACATCGCCCACGTCCTGCGCTTTTTTGGCCAATCCGCCCAAATCGCCCTGCGACCCCATGCTTCGGATGAATACGCGATCATCCCCAAAAAACCGGTTCATCCGGACCCGGTCTCCCAACAGCGCTCCTCCCGTAAAAGGACTGGTGGGATCCACCGCCACCACCCCTACCGACAAATCCTTTTGCAGGAGGTGGGCAATGCATTGATTGATCAGGGTACTCTTGCCGGCACCGGGCGGTCCGGTAAACCCGATGCGAAGGGCGTGATGGGAATGGGCGAATAATTCGGCAAACTCATCTTCGAGTACATCCTGTCCGGATTCGATGGCGGTAATCAACCGGGAAATGGCACGGTGATTGTTGGAACGAATTTGATCCAAAACCCGGTGAGACATTTAGAGCGGAGGGGAGATCAGGAGAACGTTTTCAGGAAGGTCGCGAAATTATTGATCGTTAAGGATTTCCCTTCGCGTGTTATGTACCCTTTTTCCTCCAGAAGTTTAAACATGCGACTCACGGTTTCGCGGGAAGTTCCCGCCATATTGGCGATATCCTGTTGATACGGCAAATTTTTCACGGTAACGGCTCCACCTTTGATCGTTCCCAGTTCTTCCGCCAGACGGATGAGGGTAATGGATATGCGCTGTTCCGCGTCGCTGAGGGATAAACTTTCTATCTGTTGATCGCTGCGGCGCAAACGGCGGGTTAATTCTTCCAGAAGTTTGATGGCGATCTTGGGATATCTTTCCAAAATACCAAGAAACTCGCCGCGTTTGATGGTCAAGGCCTCTGTATCTTCCAGGGCGACTACATTGGCAGACCGGCCTTCTCCATCCAGGAGGGACATTTCACCAAAGAAATCACCTTCACCCAGCATGGCCAATATGACCTCCCTCCCGTCATCACTCATCCGGGTGACCTTGACAGACCCGGAAGCCAGGATAAAGAAGGTTTCCCCCAACGTTTCTTCCATCAAAATCAATTGTCCCTTGGAATAGGAACGGCTGATCATCTGGTCCGCTATCTTTTTCAGAGACGAATCGCTTAAATCGCTGAAGAGGGGGACGGACTGCAGAAGTTTAATCTTATCCATATTTAAAAATAATTGTTTCCGCCTATTTATTCAAATATTTGATCTGGATCTCATCGACGGTTCCGGGGTGACGATACCTGTGGTAAATGATTGCTTACCGCGGGAAAAAGAGATTAAATTTATTGCTCAATTTCTGGAAAAAAAGGAATTATGGACAGACATCCACAACAGATCAAACGCAATCGTCAGGACCAGAAGCGTCGGGAACGGAACATTCAAAACCTGTCCCGGATGCGGACGCTGGTAAAAAAAGTCATGCAATCAACGGACCGCGCCACCGCCGAAACCGCGTATAAAGAAACCGTGAGTTTCCTGGATAAAATGGCCAGCAACGGCATTATACACAAAAATACTGCGGCCCGCCGGAAAGCCCAGATCTCCCGGCATTTGAATTCGCTGTCCTGATTTAATCTTTACTAACCTGATAATTAGGAGCCTCCTTCACGATGCGCACTTCGTGAGGGTGGCTTTCTTTTATTCCGGCCATGGACATGTGGACGAAGACCGCCTTTTGGGGAAATTCACGGATGGTCCGGGCCCCGCAATAGCCCATACTGGAGCGTATCCCTCCGATGATTTGGTGGATCGTCTGGCGTACCGGTCCGCGATAGGGAACCATACCCTCGATGCCTTCCGGAACCAGCTTGGTTGCTTCCATGCCTTCCTGAAAATAGCGATCGCCGCTTCCCTCCTTCATGGCTCCCAGGGAACCCATCCCCCGATAGGCTTTGTACTGGCGACCTTCATACAGGATCGTTTCACCCGGACTTTCATCCATCCCCGCTAAGAGGCTACCCAGCATTACCGTCTGGGCGCCGGCGGCCAGGGCTTTAGCGGCGTCTCCACTATACCGAATTCCTCCGTCGGCGATCACCGGAATGTCGGCCTGATTAGCAACTTCTACGGAATCCAATACGGCCGTGAGCTGAGGAACTCCCACCCCGGCGATGATGCGGGTTGTGCAACTGGCTCCGGCTCCGATCCCTACCTTTACGGCATCCACGCCTGCCTCGATCAGGGCCCGGGTTCCCTCAGCCGTGGCCACATTACCGGCAATGATGTCCACCGAAACGGAACGTTTGATTTTCGCCACGGTTTTTAGTACACCCGCCGAATGTCCATGAGCGGTATCCACGACAATCACATCCACATCCGCCCGGACCAGTTCCTGGGCGCGTTCCAGTGCATCTGAACCGACCCCGACAGCTGCTCCGACCCGCAGGCGTCCGTTGGAATCCTTGGCCGCAAGGGGAAACTGCTCTTTCTTCTGGATATCTTTTACGGTGATGAGCCCCTGCAACTGGCCGTTCTCATCCACCACCAGCAATTTTTCGATGCGATGTTCCTGCAGGATTTTTTTCGCTTCTTCCAACGTGGTCCCCGGCGGAACCGTCACCAGGTTCTCCCTGGTCATCCGTTCACTGACCGCTAAATCCAGATCGGTTTCGAAGCGAATATCCCGGTTGGTAAGAATTCCCACCAGCTTTTTCCCTTCGACCACCGGTAAACCGCTGATATGATAATGCGCCATGGTGGTTTTGGCGTCACGGATGGTTTTATCGGCCTCCAGGGTGATCGGATTCATGATCATTCCACTTTCAGACCGTTTCACCCGATCTACCATCTTCCGTTGTTCCTCAATCGAGAGGTTCTTGTGGATGACACCCAATCCCCCTTCCCGGGCGAGAGCGATGGCCATGTCCGTCTCCGTGACGGTATCCATGGCGGCACTGAGAATGGGAATATTCAGAGGAATGGACTTTGTTACGTGCGTTGTTACGTCTACATCCCGCGGTAAGACCGATGAAGCCTGCGGAACCAGTAAGACATCATCGAAGGTATAGGCAAACCGAATTTCTTGTTTCACAATGACTCCATTGGTATGGTTTTGGAAATGGTTTTCAGGAGAATTTCTTCGGATATAAGGGTATCCAGACGGCGAATATCTTCAGCCATGGAATAATCTCCGTCCGGATATTTGAGTCTCTTCTGCAACAGGTTGAGTACGGCGAGGCTCCCCTTTCCCGGTTTCAGGTCCTGATAATGGAGGACCAGGGCCCGCGAATTGATCAACAATTCTATTGCCAGGATTTTCCGAACATTCCGGCAGATCATCAACGCTTTCCGGGCCGCCCACGGGGCCATACTCACGTAGTCCTCCTGGCCACCGGATGTGGGAATGGAATCCACACTGGCCGGATGAGCCAGCGTTTTGTTTTCGGACACCAGAGAGGCGGCCGTGACGTGGGCGATCATGCCTCCCGATTCCAGTCCGGGGTTACGGGTCAGAAAAGGCGGAATGCGATCACCGATCCCTTTCATGAAATAGTGAATGCGCCGTTCCGCTATCCCGCCAATTTCACTCAGAGCCAGCGCCAGGATATCCATGGACTGGGCAATATATTCGGCGTGGAAATGTCCGGAGGAAGCCACCTCCTGAGCATTCAGGATCAATGGGTTGTCACTGACGCTGTTGATCTCCCCTTCCACCATCCGCCGGGCAGCCAGAAACGCTTCCCGGCAGGCTCCGTGGACATGAGGGATACAACGGATGCTATAGGGATCCTGCACCCGTTCGCAATCCTGATGGGAGATGATGATTTCACTTTCTTCAAGCAGTTTCCACAGATTTCCGGCCACCCGCGCTTGTTCCGGATGCGCCTTTAAAGCATGAATGCGGGGATCGAAGGTGCTCCGGGTGGAGAGACTGGCCTCCACCGATAATGCACCCACCACATCGGCCTGATTGAGGATGCCCCGGGCCTCCAGTAGGGCCTGGATAGCCAGGGCAGTGGATAGTTGGGTTCCGTTGATCAGACTCAACCCTTCCTTGGGTTCCAGTTGCAAGGGTTGAATGCCGGCTTCCTTCATGGCTACCAGACTGGGTATTTCCCGATCCCGAAAGGTAACGGTTCCTTCACCGATGAGTGCCAGAGCCATATGCGCCATGGGAGCCAGATCGCCGCTGGCGCCCACCGATCCCTGGGAAGGTATTACCGGCAGAATATCTTCCTGTAAAAAACGACATAATTGTCGAGCCACTTGCAGACGGACTCCGCTGACGCCTTGGGCGAATGTCACTAATTTCAGGAACATCATCAGACGAACGATTTCCGGCGGCAGGGGATCCCCCACACCGGAAGCGTGACTCCGGACCAGATTCAATTGCAGAGCGCTTTGTTCGGAGGCACTGATGTGAAT
>RFIZ01000151.1 GCA_003695105.1 Fidelibacterota bacterium | reverse complement strand
GGGCATAGACGGCCTGAATACCGCCGGCGGAGGCAAAGCGCTCCATCGACAACCCTTCAGGGCTTTGTAATTCCCAGGTCTTGGCCAGCCAGTCTTTGGTGGCATCCAGCGGCAACAGAACACCTTTCAGTTTGAGCGCATCAGCTGCTCCGGTGCCGCCGCCCAGATAATAGGCATGCTCCCATCCGGTAAACGCCCCTTCTTCGGCATATTCCTCGCCCAACCCGCAATAATCGGCGTCACTGCCCAAATGATGAATGGGCGCCAGCAGGGAAATGGAATCCCGGCGCAGGAGTCGTTCCAGATCGGCGCAAAATTCCGGCATCCGGGGACCGTTGGCCATGGCGGAAATTCCGCGCCGGTCGGCGGTTTTCAATCCCGGCAGACCGATTCCCACCAGAATCGGCGGGGAAGAGTCGCCGGGAACACAGGATCGAATCACCTGCCGGGTGGCTTCTACAAAAGCGGTTCCCTGGCGAATTTCCGCCTCCGTCAGGTGAAATTCTCCCCGGGACAGATCCTGCAACTGGCTTTGCAGATCCACCGGCTTGAATTCAGGGGAAAAAGAGTCCGTTGACGCCAGCGGTATTTCCACCGGTTCGGATCGGAAAGTAAACTGTCCTGTGCGGGGATCCCGCCGGATTCCGGCGCCGGAAATTTTGGTGGCTCCGCCGTCGATCCCGATCAGAACCGGAGCGGTCATAGATCTTTCCGGTTCATTTTCTGGCGGCGACGAATGGCTTCCAACCGCATCCGGTCCTTGGCTTCGTCATTCAGGTCCACTGTGGCCTGGTCGATGCTATGATCGGTTCCTCCCGCATGCCGGATCACTTCATAGATCGGTTCATAGATCCGGCCGATTCGGTAGGTTTCACTCACATGCAGGACCATGTCATAATCTTCACCGTAGTTCCGGGCATAGGGATCGTCATTCATGCCGAACCATCCCATTTCCTTGATGACGGCAATGGGCAGAGAACGGGGAGCACCGGCTCCGTTGATTCGCAGGAGATTGTTGCGGCCGTTTTCGTCCGTCCATTCCTCATGGGTGACCACCGGAATGTCCTCTACCCGGACGATCTCGCCCGAATCCAGTTTTTCCCAGACTTCATAGGATCCGATGACCATGCCGATTTCGGGGTTTTCCCGGTACAGATTCAAAATGGTTTCCACTGCATTCGGCTTCAGCCGGTCATCGGAATCCAGTTGGACATAGAATTCACCGCGGGCCGCCTGGACACCCAGATTAAGACAGAAGCCGATGTTATTGATATCCGTCACGATCAGTCGCACCGGCGGCGCTTCGGGACGGTACCGCTTTCCTCCGGGCATATATTCCCGGACCACGGGAATCGTGGGATCCGTCTCTCCTCCATTCACCACGACGATGGCTTCAATCTCCGGCACCGTCTGTGCCTGGACACTGTCCAGGGCCGTTCCGATGAATTCCGGGCGGTGGTAGACCGGGATTATGACACTGGCTTTCAACTCCGGCGGTTCTTCGGGATCGGGTCGCCGGCGGTAGGGGAGGTCGGGGGACAGATAGGCGCGGATGCGGCGCAGGTGATCGGTGAGCAACCGTTCGGCTTCCAACTGAGACTCCTTACTGGCCAGGAGATAATCGAACACGTTAGCTCCCCGGGCCGGGACTTCCACCCGGTAGAGGCTTCCCCGGATTTTGTTGGAAATATGAACCACATCCCCCACTTCCATCATCCGCAGTCGTAAATCGTAGAGGGGATGGTATCGAACCCCCGGATCCACACCGCCGGCCAGATGAAGTTTGGCCACATCCAGTGTAAAGACATACCCCTGATCCTGATTATCCCGGACCCGACCTTCATGCGGGGAGAGGAGATGGATTTCCTCCACGTCTTCCCCGGAGATCCGTTCATAATCGGCATAAATCCAGGCAACATCCGGATGACGTTTGAATACCAGCGCCAGCATGTCCAGGGCGGAGGATTTGAGCAGAACAGGTCGGGTGGCGTTATAGATGTAAACCAGGGCGGTAGTTTCGGCCGTATGCAGGGCCGTCAGAAGTTGGGCCGCCGGTGTCTCTTCCGGGGGGATCACCGTGGTCCGGGTCCGGTAGGGCTCCGGCAGGGGTACGGGGTCGGGATCCTGCAGGGCAATCCACTGGTGGCCGGGACGGGATTGAGTTTCCAGCGAGCGCAGGGTTTCCGGGAATTTCTCTCCAGCGGGACTCCCGGCCCGGGGAAGATGAAAAAGCAGGGCAAAATCAATCGATGACATGGGATTTGTTTTCCTGGAATTCGTAGAAAATCAAGTGATTAACTTAATCACATTGGGCTTGTTATCTAAAGTATTGTTATACTTTTTCATACGAAACGGAGGGAGGAAACATGCGAAAATGGGTTTTCGGTCTGGTGGGCTGGACCCTGGTGCTGGCCGGTCATATCGATACGGTGTCGGTACCGTCCCCGGCCATGAAACGGGATATGCCGGCGATTGTCGTTACACCGGAGAATTCCGGGGGACCGTTTCCGGTGGTCTACCTGTTGCACGGGTACAGCGGTTCCTATCAGGACTGGAACCGCAAGGCAGACCTGGCTGCGGAAAGTGACCGGTATGGGGTAATTCTGGTCTGCCCGGAGGGAGGGTACAACAGCTGGTATCTGGATTCACCGGTAGACCCGACCAGCCAATACGAATCCTGGATTGTGAAGGATTTGATTCCCTGGGTGGATCATCAATATTCCACGCGGGGAAACCGGGAGTACCGGGCCATCACTGGTCTCAGCATGGGCGGGCACGGAGCCCTGTATCTGGCGATCCGCCATCCGGACCTGTTTTCCGCCGCCGGATCGATGAGTGGCGGCGTCGATCTGCGTTTTTCCACCAAACGCTGGGAGATCAGTGAAAAATTGGGTCCCTATGAAGATTTTCCCGAGCGGTGGAAACAGAATTCTATCGTAGGAATGATAGAGGACATACCCGCCGATTCATTGGCGTTGTTCATCGACTGCGGCGTCAATGATTTCTTTATCGAGATCAACCGCACGTTACACCGAAAATTACTGGAACGGAACCTTCCCCATGAATACATCGAACGGCCGGGAGGGCATTCCTGGTCTTATTGGACCCATGCGCTCGATTATCATTTATTGTTTTTCCGGCAAATCTTTGACGCCCGTGACCGGTGATGTCCCGGGCGGAACGGGTGGGTAGCTACGCCGGAGAGCCGCTCAGTCCAGGGGACGGATCCAGAGCAGGTCAACGACCCGGCCCCACATATGGACGGTCACAGCGCCTGGAACGGTTTCGGCCTTGAATTGTACCCGCAAACTGTCGATTTGATACGAGGCCGGGAGATTTCGGGGATCCAGATGATCTCCATCGTCGGTAATAATTCCGTAAAAGCCTCCTTCCAGATCCAGGTAATGCACAGTCCCGGGACCGGAGATCAAGTCGGTACCACCGGGATCGCAACCGGGAAAGGAAACCAGCGCCAGACTGGCCAGCAAACCAACCCGCAGAATCAGCAGCCAGCCGGCTGCCCGTCTTCCGGCCTGGGAAGGGGTTAAGGCAGGGTTTCCATGATTCGTATGCATGAGCAGGAAGCAGGATCGGCCTGAAGTTTATCTGTCCGAAGGCGAAGAATGCAATTTTTCGAATAATCCGGGAGGATTCCTGTCGTCGCGGGTACCGGAACCCGGACTTGGATTAACTGGGAAAGTTCTGCAATTTTCTTCCATGAGTCGGCGATATTTATTCACTTTTCTGCTGGTGTGGGGTTGTGCCTCCACACCCAACGCCGGTCCCGAGGTGCAACCCGAATCGCTCCCGGCCGCGGCGAAAGTCCCGGCTCCTGATTCCACCGCCGTGGGAGAAAATGGGCTCAGTCCCTACCGGCAGGGGTTGCTCACCGAATATGATATTTGGAACTTTCTGGACACCCACCCCAATGCGGAGGCCGTCCGGCAGACTTTGGGCACACCCGACTCCGTGTGGACCGATGAGGAAGATCGCCTCCAGATATGGTATTACTTTGTCCCGGAGATCCATGATTACAATTCCGTGGAATTTGATCCCGCCACCAGGCAGGTCACCGGGTTTGAATGGGATTAAATGCTCCTGGCTCCCTCCATCCTGTCTGCTGATTTCAGCGATCTCCGAACGGTCCTGCGCCAATGCCGCATCGGCGGGGCTGATTGGGTTCATATCGACGTCATGGATCACCATTTCGTACCCAATCTTACAGTGGGACCGGTGGTAGTCCGGTCTCTGCGCCCGATCACGGACCTCCCCCTGGATGTTCACCTGATGGTAGACCAGCCGGAATCCCTGTTGGACCCCTTCGCCGCTGCCGGCGCCGATGCCTTTACATTTCATGTTGAGGCGGTCCGGGATCCGTTGCCCCTGGTCCGGAAAATCCAGTCGGCCGGAATGAAAGCAGGTTTGTCCCTGAAGCCCGGAACGCCGCTGGAAAAGGTCATACCGTATCTGCCCGCCATCGATCTGCTGTTGGTGATGAGCGTGGAACCGGGCTTTGGAGGTCAGGACTTTCTGCCCGGCGCCCGGGAACGGATTCAGCGATTGCGGGAAAAACTGGACCTGTTGCCGCAACCACCCCTGCTTTCGGTGGATGGAGGAATCAAACGATCCAACGCCCGGGAGGTGCTTCAAGCGGGAGCCGATGTGCTGGTGGTGGGTTCCGGTATTTTTCAGGACGCCGATCCCGTCCATGCCATGCAGTCTCTTAAAGCCATCATACCGGATTCGGTACCTTAATCTTTCGGGTTGAAAGGAAAGCTCATGTTGACCGATCCCAAACACTGGAAAATCATGTTGGCCACCGATCATGCCGGATTTGAACTGAAGGAAAAGGTCAAAGCCGCTTTAGTCCAGGAGGGCTATACGGTGGAAGATTTCGGCGCATACGCCTATGACCGGGACGATGATTACCCGGATTTCATCCTTCCGGCAGCCTATGCCGTATCGCAGTCCGCACAGGCGCGGGGGATCATTTTCGGCGGATCAGGCCAGGGGGAAGCCATGGCCGCCAATCGGGTGCGGGGTGTACGGGCAGTGGTTTATTATGACGGGCCCGAACAGATTATCCGTCTGTCCCGGCGTCACAACGATGCCAATGTCCTGTCCCTGGGAGCACGCTTCATTTCATTCGAAAAGGCCTGGGCAATGATCCGGATCTGGCTCCGGGAACCGTTCGACGGGGATCGCCATGAGCGTCGAATCCGCAAACTGGACAACCGGTCTTAGAGATACAGCATCCCGAAGACGATCACTCCGGAACAAGCCACATAAAGCCACAGGGGTAAGGTCCAGCGCGCCCAGGCCCGATGTCTGGTCCACTGACCGGTCAAGCCCCGCAACAACGTAACCAGGACCAGGGGCAGAATTCCGGCAGCCAGCAGGATATGGGTCAGCAGAAAGAAAAAATACCAACCCCGGTAGGCGCCCTGATAATGGGTGGGCCCGGTCTGGAGTGAATGATAGATCACATAGCTGATGAGAAAGGCGGCCGAGAGGGTAAACGCCGTGAGCATGACGCGGTGATGCCAGCGTTTGTTCCCTTTCCGAATCAGGATCCAGCCCCAGCCCAGGAGGAGGGCCGTTCCCGTGTTGAGAGCGGCATTGAGCCGGGGCAGGAAGGCCAGCCATACTGAAGTAGGATCCCCGGAGCGGGGCAGGGAATAGAGGAGCGACACCACCCCCACTACGGCCACGGATACCAGGAGGATCAGGCGTAGCCAGAATCGTTCTTTCATGTGCGGGTCAGACTTGGGAATCCAACAGGATCAGAATCATCATCAGCGGTAAATAGATTACCGATGACTTCAACAGGCGGAGAGCCGCCGTCCGGGTCGGGTGGTTCCGGAGCGGAAGGCCCGCCAGGAGGTAGCCCAATCCCGCCGCGACGACGCCTCCCAGATAGGCCGGACCCGACAGCCCCAGAAAATAGGGAAACAGGGAAAGGATCAGGAGGGCGATGGAATGGAAAAGAATTTGTCGAAATGTTCGTTGGCCGCTGGGATCTTCCCCCGGCAGCATAACCAGTCCGGCATCCCGGTATTCCTCGCGGTACAACAACGCAATCGAATAAAAATGGGGGTGTTGCCAGAAAAACAAAATCCCGAACAGAATCCAGGCTCCGGCATCCAGCGATCCGGTGGCGGCCGTCCAGCCTCCCATGGCGGGCAGGGCACCGGGAATGGCTCCGATGGTGGTGTTCAGCCAGGTGACCCGTTTCAACGGCGTGTAGACCAAAACGTATAAGAAGGCCGTCAGCAGACCCAAAAATCCGGTAAGGAGGTTGACGTTCCATACCAGATAGGTCACTCCGCCCAGAACCAACATTACCCCGAAAGCCAGGGCATTGGCTGGCGGAATGAGGCCGGCGGGCAGGGGACGGTAACGGGTCCGCTCCATCAAGGCATCCGTATCGCGTTCCAGATAGTGATTCAAGGCGGCGGCACCGCCCTTGACCAAGGCCACACCGATCAGGGTATGCAACAGGAGGATCCCGTTCCAGGCCGACCCGCTGCCGAGAGTAAAGCCCAAAAAGGTCGACACCAGAACCATAATCAGAATCCGGGGCTTGACCAGCTCGAGATAGGCCGCACCCCGGGAAGAGGCCATTTGGGGTTTACGCGGCATGGCCGTTTTCCTGAAGTAGCTGGCGAATGGCTTGCACCAGCGGTTCGACACTGTCGGCATCCAGCCCGTCGAAATATCCCCGGATGTTTCGGTCAGGATCCAGCAAAATCAGACGCGTGGGGTGTTCCGCCGGTAACGTGCCTACTCCCAGGTGAAAATCCCGTTCGATCCAGGTCCGGACCGAATCCCGTTCTCCCCGGGCCAGGGTCCAGCGGGGGGAGGTGTAATGATGTCGATCCCGGTACTCCCGGAGTGTAGTGAGGGTATCCCGGTCCGGATCCACAGTCACGCAAAGAAACTGCACCGGATCTTCGGGGACCAGGTGGCGATCGACTTCCTCCAGACGGTTGGCCATGATGGGACAGGCTCCCTGACAGGACGTGAAAAAGAACTCCACCACCGTGACCCGGTGGAAATAGGAATCCGGCAGGGATCGTCCCTCCGCCGTTACCAGGGGTATCGGATGGATGGTTCCCAGCGAAGGGGCCTGCCGGGAGGGAGAACAGCACCAGATCCCCCAGATGCCCAGGAGGACTCCAATGCGCTGAAATACCGAATGGTTACTCACTGTTCGGCAGACGTTCCGGTCTCACCGTTAGGATAGAGAACGGCTTCCTTATGAATCGGTCCCCGGGTTTCGGGATTGACCGACCCCCGTGTCATGGTGTCAAACATCGTGAAAGTCAGAAAGATGACCAGGAAGGTGATGGCGATGAAAAAGACCGTCAAATTGATTTTTTTATCCCAGAACAAGTGCATGAAAAACAGGACTACCAGTGAGGCCTTGGTTCCGGCTATCAACAGGGCAACGACGACGTTGAACCCGCCCAAAGGGATGAAAGAGACCGCCACGGTGATAGCGGTCAGCAGGAACAAGGCGGCAGCCACCAGGAGGTAGGTTTTCATGGGAACGATGTGAGAGGATGATTTGGAAGTCATGGGATTACCCTATCAGATATAGAAGGGGAAACAGGAAAATCCAGATGATGTCGACCAGATGCCAGAACAGTCCCACCATTTCCATCGGGGTGTAATAGTCGGCAGAAAAGTCCCTTCGCCGGAGTCGGGCCAGGAGCCAGGCAATCAACCCCATGCCAATCAGTACGTGGAGGCCATGAAGGCCGGTCATGACGAAATAGATACTGAAAAAAAGATGGGGATTGGTGCCTTCGATGCCGGTATAAGTATAGTAACGACCGGGAAACTGACCCAGATGAAATTTGTGGCTGTACTCAAAATATTTGACCACCATAAAGGTGGCGGCCAGCAGGAAGGTGGCCAGCAGAAAGGTGGCGCTGCGGTCCCGGTCGTTGTTTTGAATGAAATAAATGGACAGAGCCATGGTGAGGGAACTGGTGATGAGAACGAAAGTGTTCACTGTACCCATCCGCACATCCAGCGCCTTGTGGGCCTGAACGAACATGTCCGGGTTCCAGGCCCGGAAAACGGCATAGGCCACGAACAGACCGCCGAACATCAGGATTTCTGTCAGGAGGAATACCCACATGCCCAGTTTGGCCGATTCGGCCTGTTGGGTGGGATCGACATAATGAGATTGGAGATGGGGAGACGACGCGTTCATTGGTCAGACGCCGTCGATGTCGGGGGAAAAGTCGGTTGGACGGGAATGGTATCGAAATCGTAGGGGCCGTGTTCAATTCGGGGAATCTCATGGAAATTGTGGGGATCCG
>RFIZ01000150.1 GCA_003695105.1 Fidelibacterota bacterium | reverse complement strand
GGAGATTTCCTCTATCTGGGAAAAAAGTTGCTGCGGAATATCCGGCCCCTGACCGGACTCCTGGATCAACTGGAAAATGTCCGGGATTTGATGCGGGACGGTCAACCCATCGGCAAAGAATTGTTCCGGGATCTATTGCAAAAACTGGATGAACTGGATCGGAAAGGGTATTTCGATTTTTTCCGGGAAGCCCTGACCATCGTCGACAATATCGTAACCCATTTTACGGTCGAGGATGTGCGTTTGCTGGGCGACAACATCGTCACCATTCTGGATACCGTGAAAAACCTGACTCAACCGGAGATGCTGCACGCCATCAACAATGCAGCCTCCATCTACAAGAACCTCGATCCCCACGAGAGTACCTCATACTCCTTCTGGCGGGTATTGAAGGAATTGAATTCACCCGAAATGAAGCGGGGATTGGGATTTGTGGTCATGTTCCTCAAGAACATTGCCGCTGAAAACGGAACCCCCCAACCGAAAGCATAAGGAGAGATCAGTATGCCCACTAAAAACATTGCCGGTCTGGACGTGGAAGTGGACGAGGAAGGGTACCTCGTCGATCATACCGTCTGGAATCAGGATATTGCCGCCGCCCTGGCCCAAGAAGAAGGAATCGATGAACTCACCGATCGTCACCTGATGGTGATCAACTTCATGCGGAAAGAGTTTGAAGAAAAAGGAACCGGCCCGTCCATCCGGCGGCTGACCAAAGAAAGCGGAGTCCCCACCAAGGAACTCTACCAGCTCTTTCCCGGCGGACCCGCCAAAAAAGCCGCCCGGATCGCCGGCATCAAAAAGCCCCACGGCTGCATCTAACCCCTTCCGGAGGTTCTCATGAGCGAATCCATCAAAAAAGTCTCCATCATTTGTGCCCACGGCGGGCTGGATGAAGTCTATCCGGCCCTGATTCTGGCCAACGGTGCCCGGATGGAAGGAATCGAAGCATCCATCTTTTTCACCTTCTTCGGTCTGAACGCCATCATGAAGAAGACGATTTCCAAACTAAAGGTGGCCACGGTGGGAAATCCTTCCCTGAATCTGGCCATGCCCATGCTGGGCCTGCCCGTGACCATGCCCTTCCCCACCTGGCTGGGAGGGATCCCGGGCGTATCCGGATTTGCCACGGGACTGATGAAAAAAGAAATGGAAAAACTGGATATTCCCCCGGTGGACGAATTCCTGGAAATGATCCACGACGCCGGCGGTGAGATTTATGCCTGCAAGCTGGCCATGGATATGTTCAAACTCACCCGGGAAGATTTGATCGAGCCGGTGGACGGAATTCTGACCGTGGGTGAATTTTACGAAAAATCCGCGGGAGCCACGGTTCTCTTTACCTAAACCCTCCTTTCGTGAGTCTCCCCACAGGCACAGGCTAACGGTCTGTGCCTGTTTTTTTTCCGGGTTTCCACACCCAAACCCAGGGCAGAAACACCAGCACCAGGGCGTGAAATTTCAAGCCCAACAGGAAGAGGCCGCCGGTGATGGCCAACTTGGTCGGCCACGGCAGCCTGACCAGGCGCTCAAACCACTCCATCCGTCAGGCTCCGGGACGGGGGATTTCGATGGAAACCTTGGTCCCCACCCCTTCCTCGGATTCGATCCACATCCGTCCCTGGAATTGACGGGTAACGAAATAGGCCTTGGTCAGACCAAAACCGCCTCCCATGGTGGTTTTGTTGAGAACGTTCGTGGCGCGTTCACCGAATTGTACTACCGCTTCGATCTGGTCCTCCGGAATTCCCCGTCCCGTGTCCTCCACCACGAACCGCAGGTGGGTTCCGTCATCGTGAAGTCCGGCCCGGATGGACCCGCCTGGCGGCGTGTATTTTCGGGCGTTGGCAATCAGGTCCCGCATTACATCCTGGAACACGGCCGGAATGGTGATCGTGTTTCCGTCCACGCTGGTAATCTTGAAATCAACATAATAATCAATCGCCGCCTGGGAAGCAATATTGTAAACGATATGATACCGTCCCTTGCTGTTGAGTTCAATGGCCGTGAACACCTGGATGAAATTGTTGGTCAATTCGTCAATCTCATAAGTCACCCACTTCCCGGGATGCCCCATGCGGGCCAACACCTCCCGGACCCGAATGTCCAGAATCCCGAAAATGGAATTGATATTGTTCAAAAACCCCTCCACCTCCGGATCCCGGCGTTTGTCCGGAAACTGATCCAATACTTTGCGAATATTGTCCCGGATCAATCCCTTGGTGGCGTCGATGGACTGGGCGTAGTGCAACGCTTCCTGCCGGTCCCCCAGAGCTTCGGCGATGGTATAGCAGTGGTCTATGGAATCCTGGAATAGAGTATCGTCGCCCAATTCATGACCGAAAAAGTGCAGCTCGGCAATCAATACATTCATGATATTCAACAGACTGTGCATATCCAGCAGGGACCGTTCCCGATCGGTTAATTCCAGATCCCGGGTGATTTCGATCTTTTTCACGCGATTCCTCCCTGTGTGTACCTTGTAAAGAATTTAACGCCGAATTCCTTTGCATCCCAGGGGGCACTGAGCCGGGGGTGGTTTCCGGAGGCCTTCCACATTGTATATTGACGAAGGGGTACTGTAGATTTCCCCTCCTCTGTTCTGGCGGACGGATGATTCCCAGCGACAGTCAATGAAAGGATGGACCCATGCATATGAGTGATGCTTTGATTTCCCCGGCGGTGGGGGGAACGCTGTGGGTAGCGGCGTTGGCCGTTTCCCGGCGGTCCGCCCGGCAGGTGGAACATCACCAGCCCGAGGATTTGCCGCTCATGGGCGTGGCCGGCGCCTTTGTCTTTGCCGCCCAAATGATCAATGTTTCGATACCGGGAACCGGATCCAGCGGACATCTGGGCGGGGGCTTATTGCTGGCTTCGTTGCTGGGTCCTGAAGCCGCATTTCTGATCCTGTTCGTGGTGTTGTTCATCCAGGCGGTTTTCTTTGCCGACGGCGGATTGCTGGCGCTGGGGTGTAATG
>RFIZ01000149.1 GCA_003695105.1 Fidelibacterota bacterium | reverse complement strand
TTGACGCCATAGATTTTCAGGCCGGAGCGGAGTAGTGACTGAAATCGTCGCCGGGAAGTGGTAATGGCCTGTTGTGTTTCGGCGGAGAGCCGAACCCTGACCGGTCCCTGGAAAAAGGGCCGGAAATCATCGACAGAATAGAGTCGGGGAGAAATTGTCAGGTTCACCATGGGGAAATTTACCTTCGGCTGTCCACCCGGTTCAAGGCGGCGCACCCATCACCCGGAAAATTCGCTCAATTCTTCGATCAGACGCATTCGGACAGGAATGGCGTCCATGAAATGGGTCCCGTAGCGTTTCGTCACGACCCGGTCATCCAACACCACAAAAATCCCCTCGTCCCGGGTGGTACGGATCAGTCGACCAAATCCCTGACGTAATTTGATGACACATTCCGGAACACTGTATTCCAGAAAGGAATTTCCCCCCTGTTCCGAAATCATCTGGGAATAGGCTTTGACGATCGGTTCGGAAGGAACGTCGAAGGGTAACTTTGTGATCACCAGGATTTCCAGCAGGTTCCCGGGCAGATCCACTCCCTCCCAAAATGCGCTGGTACCCAGCAAGATACCATTATCGGTGTCATGCATTCCTTTCAGGATCGCCCAGCGCGAATTGCCGTACACTTGAGCGAATAGGGGCAGATCACGGCCCCCGGGACCACTTCTCAGATAGCGATAGGTACCTTCCAACAGTCGGTACGAGGTAAACAATACCATCATCCGGCGATTGTATTTCCGGTGCAATCCATAAATGACCCGGGCAATACCCTGCGGATCATTGGTGATGGACGGCTGACCGGCGTACTGGAAATACTGCACCTGGTCCTCATAGTGGAACGGACTGGTGAACACCGCCGACCGGATGGATTCCTGGCGGCTGGTTCCCAATCCGATCCGATTCAGAAAATAATCGAACTGGTCATCCACCCGGAGGGTTGCCGACGTCAGAACACAATAGTCCAGACGGCTAAAAAAGTGCCGGTAGAGATCCTCGGCCAAATCGATCGGGGACCCATGGATGGAAATGTACAGGCTTCCATTCTTGTCGTTCTGTTTGAATGAGCCTTCCTGCCAGTACACCCAGCCGGACTGTGGCTGAGACGTCAATTGGACCAGGGATTCCAACACCTGTTTGATCATGTCTTCCCGTTGCTCGAAAGCAACCAGCAGTTCCGGGTAGTCCTGCCGGGTGGGATCCTTGCTTTCCAGAAACTGCTTCCATTCCGTCAGCACCTGTATCAGAGTCTGCAACCCCGTCTCCAAGGAATTCAGTTCCTGCTGCAGCGGGCCATATTCATTGATGATATCCGGCAAAATGGTTTTGATCGTGTACGGATCCGTGGGCCGGTAACGATCTTTGGATTGCACGGACAGGGCCTCGAAAAAAAGATTCACGGCCTGGATCACCTGTGCAATTTGATTCAGCAGAGCCGTGTATTTCGCTTCGCGATCGGGATAGAGTTTCAGAATCTCCAAAATTTGTTTTTTCCACCGGAGATTGGTGGGTGAAGAGGGATCGGTAAGCTGAAGGATGGTGGAGAGATAATAGGCATCCAACCGGAGAGAAAATTGTCCGTAGGCCGTGGGTACAATGTTGTGCGCCTCGTCGATTATTACCGTATCATAGGGTGGCAGCAAACCCGGATTTCCCAGTTCCGACAGCAGCAGGGCATGATTGACGATGATCAGGTTGGATTCATAACACGCGCGTCTGAGTTTGCCAAAAAAACAACCGTGATTCTGTTGGCAGAGGGTGGTGGTGCAAAAGCCGGGATCGCTCTGGACCATGGAGACCACCCGTCCCGGTCGACTGCCCCAAAAGCCGTTGCATTCCTGCAGGTCTCCGGTTTCCGTCCAGTCCAGCCAGACAAGTAGGGGCAGCAGGCTTTCCAGTTCACTGGGAGTCAGGGTCTGGATCATGTCGTGAATCACCCAATCTAGTCGCGTGAGACAGATATAATTGCTGCGACCTTTCAGTTTGACTGCCCGAACGTCGGTTTGCAGGGCATCGGCCAATTGGGGTAAATCTTTATGGAACAATTGATCCTGGAGATGCTTGGTATAGCAGGAAATGATGACCGGTACTTCCCCGTCGGTTTGAGCGGCCTTTTGAAGGGCAGGAAACAGATAGGCCATGGATTTGCCCAGGCCGGTGCCCGCTTCAGCGACTCCGATTTCCGGAGCCCCGTTGATCACTTCCTGCACGAATCGGGAGAACTCCACCTGGGCCGTCCGGTTTTCAAAATCCGCCATACTTTGGGCCAGAAATCCGTCGGGACCAAAGACCTGTTCCGGGTCCAGGCCGTGCAATTCCTGATCACCGCGAAAAGTGAACAGGTTGTTCATCATATGGTGATCGGCAACGGGATCCACCAACCCCCGGTTCGTTTTTCCCTGCTTCACCAATTCGGCCACCAGTGCGCTAAACAGTTGTTTATTAGGGGGATTTACGTGCTTGAGCACTTCCAGGATGCGGGTCAAGACCCCCAGCGAATATGAGGCAGCTTCCTCCACCAGTTTCATAAAAATGATGCCGCAATTTTCCGTGTCTTTTTCGGCCCGGTGAGAGCCGGCGGCCGACAAGCCGAAATGTTCGGCCACTGAACCCAGATTGAACGCCGGCAGGTCGAATAAAAATGTCCGGGCCAGGGTCAGGGTGTCATACAAAGAATGTTCCACCATTGGTTTATCAAATCGCTGCCGCAGCGCCGTTAAAAAAGACCAGTCGAAGGGAATGTTATGCGCTACCAGGGGATATTCGCCGATAAACTCCAAGAATTCATCGACGATATCTTCCTCGACGGGACTGTTG
>RFIZ01000148.1 GCA_003695105.1 Fidelibacterota bacterium | reverse complement strand
TCCGGGGCCGCCTCCGGCATTTCCGTGTCCGCCTGGAACACCAGTTCCAGCTCCTCGTCCTCGTTCCCCTGATCCTCCGGCTCCGGGCCCGGTGTTTCTACCGGAGTCGGTTCGGGTTCTTCCAGCACCGCCACCGATTCTTCCGGTTCTGGTTCTGTGGCAGCGGACGCTTCAGAGGGTGGTGTGTCCGTTTCTACGCCCAGGTCGCCCAGAATGTAATCCAACACCTGATCCCGCTTTGGGGACCCTTTTTTTTCGCCTGCGGGTTTCCGTTTCGGGGGTGTGACCTCTTTGGAAGGTGGCGGTTCCGGGCTGGACCGTCCGGAAGGGGAGCGTTTCTCTTTCCCCTGCTGACGCAGCACTTCTAACAGACGATTGGTGGCGTTTTCTTTCACGTCAGACAAGGGCGTTCCACAGTTCCTTCTGTTTGAGGATGCCTTGCATCATTTCCCCGTCCACCACTTCCTTGTCACTGCGCAGCATAGTGATCAGGGCTTCGTGACAGGTATTGATGATTTTCCGGGGATATCCATTCGTATAATAATAAATGTGCTCAATGGCATCGTCCTGGAACAGGATTCGTCCGTTTTTCAAGCCTGCTTTTTTCAGCCGATATTCGATCAATTCCTTGGTTTCCACCAGGTTCAGGGGATTGATGGAATAACCCAGGGCAATCCGATCGTTGAAGTTCGGTTTCTTCTTGATTTTCAGCAGGAATTCCGGTTGGGCGAAAATGACCACCTGGAGCAGCTTTTGTTCGTTGGTTTCATAATTGAGCAAATTCCGCAGAACTTCCATATAGGTGGGAGTCAGCATTTGTCCTTCATCCAACAGCAGGACCGGATTTTTTTCTTCGAGTAAAGACAGTTTATACAGATGATTTTGTAAAATATTCTTGCATTCCAGGGTGGAGTTGGGAATCGACCGTACTTCGAAGATTTCCATGATGGCTTTCAGGAATTCAAACTCCGACTGAAAATTCGGATCGAGCATCATCCGGAAGACGAATTTATCCCGGTCTTCTTCGAACTGTTGTAACAAAATGCGGGAAAGGGTGGTTTTTCCCGTTCCCACAGCACCCAGAATCACACTCAGCCCCCGCCGGGTGCGGATGGCGATTTCCAGGCGGTAGAGGGCTTCCTGATGTTCCCGGGAGCGGTAGAAAAAGGCCGGATCGGGCGTGTTGGAAAAGGGTTCTTTCGTCAGCCCCAGTTGCTCAAAGTATTCCATTCTCTTTTCTCCATTTGATTTCTTGAATGGGAACCCGTTGAAGACGCAGGGCGATGATCCGGTTGAGCAGATCCACCGTGGAATCGTCGAAGAAACGATAATTGTTCGTTTCGCTGCGCCCCACTTCCTCAATCAAACCAATACGGAGGTAATAATTCAGAGTATGGAGGGACAGGCCGGTTTTGGACGCCAGATCACCAATGAGATACATACTCAATCTCATGAACCTCTTTTGTTACGAGGGGGGTGTACGATACTCAATGGTTCTTGAGTTTGGTGTAGAACCATTGAGTGCGAATACACACACGTACCTCGACTCTTAATTAATGGAATCAATCACTTACCTCGGTAGTCAATTGTACAAAAAAGTATTCCGGGGATGCAAGCAAAATATTTCACTGCATTTCCGGTAGGAAAATCGAGGAACCAGTGCCAATTTTCCGGGGGTGGACAGAAAAAAAACAAAGGGACAGCTATGCAGATAACCGGCTTTGATGTGGTAGCAGTGGCTGTCATCGGTTTTTTCGGTTTCAACGGATTCCGGAAAGGGCTGGTGGCGGAGGCCATGAAGATCCTGGGGGTGATTATGGGGATTTTTCTGGCTTTGCAACTGATTCCCCAATCCTCCCGGATGGTCCATCAACTGGTACCGCTGGGAGACAACGGGGAGAAAGCGCTGGGGTTTGTCATCGTATTCCTGGGCGTGATAATTCTCTCCCTGGTGCTGGCCAACGCTCTGAAAAAAATCCTGAAAGTTGTTTTTCTGGGATGGCTGGATCGCTCCGGCGGGATGCTGGTAGGCGGGGTGAAGGGCGCCCTCATCGTCAGTTCATTTTTACCCCTGATCGCCATCCTGCCCGATAGTTTCACTCCGGCCCAGACGATCCGTCAACAATCGTATGCTTATCATTATCTATATGGGTTTGCTCCCCGGGTGTACAACACCATCGGGCACCTATTCCCCGGCACCAAATCTTTTGCCGAGAAAATCAAAGAAAATTTTCCCAGTGCTTCCCAGTTCGGACAAATGGGTGGGATGAGCGGACCCGGTGTCCAGGAGAATGCCCTGAAACAACTGCAGGGACAATTAGGGGGAAAATCCCGGATGATGGAGGAAATGGGAAAACAGTTCCAGAACCTGCCGGGAATGGAAAATTTGAACGAATCCGATTTGAAAAACCTGAATCCTCAGGAAGTCCAAAAATTGCTCGAATCCTCTCAGCGGGGCAAATCCCGTCATCGGAAACGGTAATTGGCCGGAGCGGTAATTCTGTTATATCCTGTGTAAAACTGTTATTATTTTTATCGTCTAAGTTTAACGGAAATTCTTCAATGTGTGAACAGGTGGACGGAAAATATCGGCGGAAATGGCTGTAAAAATGATAAATACTGTTTCATTATGTTAAATCATGTTATATTAACTGACCGGTAATGAAAAAGACCACGGAAATGAAGGTCCACTCCGTACGGTTGCCCGTGAGGGTCTGGACGATCATGCGGAGACTGGCCAATCAAAATTACCGGTCCCTGAATAATCAGGTGTTGAAAATTGTGGAAGACTGGATGGTCGATCGAGGGTATCTGGAGGATTCGGAACGGACCACCTTCGAAGACCCGAATTCCGGTTCCTGATTCACACTGATTACAACATAGCATGGAGGGCATTATGTATAGAAGTACAGCCAAGACCGTACTGCGGTCTTTCCTGGGGGTCTGTCTGCTGATTGGAGGCAGTGTTTGGATCCGGGGAGCGACCGAAGAAGCCATGTTCCAGGTCGATCCCCTCGGATTCTTTGCCAACCTGGTGACTTCCGTTTCCATCGACGGCTGGATTGGAACGGCCTTCGCCCTGGTGATGGCATTCATTTCCGCCCATTTCTATAACCACCGGGGTCGGGCGTATGCGAAGGGAAAAGCAGAAAAAATCGCTTCCCCCGGAAGTTTCCGATTCGTGTACCGGTATATTCAACTCACCACTATCGTGGCGGCTGTCGGGACTTACCTTACTCATGCCCGGTTGTTTCTGCTGATCCACCAGAATCTTTTCCTCATGTATCTGGGACTGGCCATTGCTGCCCTGGCCATGGCTTTGTTCGTCACCGCCAAACTGAATCTGGGCGAACATTACAGTCCCTGTTTCGATTCCTTCGTTCCGCGCGACTTCATCCAGGAAGGATTATACAAATACGTGCGGCATCCCATTTACATGGCCAACATTCTCTTGTTGACCGGAATGCTCATTTCCACCGGATCCCTCTGGATTGGCCTGAATCTGGTACTCCTGTCCGTGTATTATATCCGGGCGGCCCAGGAAGAGGAATCCGCCCTGGAGAAACGCTTCCCGGATTACCGCCGGTACAAGGCCCGGACCCACATGCTGATCCCGAGCCTGAAACTGTTCTTCCGTCCCAAATACAGGAAACAAGTCAGTCATTAACTTTATCCGGCCGGGTACAGGAACGGGTACCCGGCACCTAACAGGGAGGACGTATGGAAAGGACACCCTATACCTATTGGGAAAATGGACTCTATCCCCGGAGGTCACCAACCGCCTATCCCGGGGAAATCCAGGAGCACCTACGGGCCAATGCCATCACGGTGGAAGATTCGGTTGAAAACAAGATCAGTTTTAATGTCATGCCCGGTCGACCGGTGCAGGAGACTCTGAAAATGCGGCGGTATTATGTCTGGGATGACGCCATCGAGGCGGAATTCGATCGCGAATATTTCAGTTCCATGAAGAAGAGTCCCGACCACCTGATTTTCGTCACGGTTCTGGTGCATCTGCAAAAAATGTTATATGTCTACATGTGTCATTACTGTGGGATTCCCTATGATCCCTATGCTCCGGAAAAGCTCAAGGTCTGGCCGACGCAACTGGATATAGTCATGCCCCGGCTGATTACCAAACATGAAGACATCCACCACTTGCTAAAAATCAAATCCGTCATTGAAAGTCGACCCGGACATTTCGTGGTCACGGCGGATTCGATTGTGGAAAATCAGGTAACCATCAATGGTCAGGCAATGGTTATTCTGATCGGCTGACGCCCCATCCCCCTTCAGACTTACCCCGGATTTGCCGTTACCTAGACTCCGGCGCCTGTGGCTCTCTCCGCCCGTGCCTTGGTCCCAGGAGGGCGTTTCCTTCTGAGCGGAAGGCTCCCGGATCTTCCGGAGAAAAAATCTTTGTGACCTGATTCACAGTTTTCTGTAAAAGAAACCGATAAATTTTTGTTTATAATTTTTTTCCTTCTGTAACTTTACCGGCCCTCAACCCTCACACTCCTTTTATGAACGAAACCAGAGTCTTCCAAACCGGCACTGACCGTGGCAATCTTGTAGCCATTTATCGTATCTGGCTGCGGGAAAACAAACTGAATTACGCCAAATATTTTTCCATCCTGTCCATCGTGTTTATGGCGCTTCTGATCCCGTTTGATTTTTTGTTGTTTGCCGACGGATTTTTTTATTCCCGCTTCCGGATCGTCATCATTATCCTGCTGACCCTGAACCTGTATCTGTTGAGTGTCTGGAATATCAAGGATCTGTCCCGGTTAAGTGAAAATGTGTTTTCGATTCTCCTGGTACCGGGACTTCTGTTTATCGGCATCTATCTTTATTGGTTTGCTTCCACGACCGGTCCGGAACACAATACGGTATTCATTGCCAATATGATGGTCATCTTTTTTGTCACGTTTTTTTACAACCGGGTGTGGAAAGAACAATACGTGCTCAATCTGTTCACCGCCCTGGTTCTGCTCTACATTCCGTTTGTTCGGGCCAATCTAGGCAATGAAGTAATTTTATTGCTTATCTGTGAACTGGCCTCAATCCTGGCCGCTTTTTTCTTCCGCCGGGAGTTTGTCGGTACCTTGTACGTGAAAGATTTGATTCGCCTGAATCGCGAGTTGCAGGCCGCCAAGGAAAAGGCTGAACAGAATGAACGGGTAAAAACTCTGTTCCTGGCCAATATGTCCCATGAAATCCGCACCCCTCTCAATTCCATCCTGGGATTTATTCAGATCGTCAAACAGGAAGTGAAAGCCCACCTGACGGGCGAGCAAATGGATCATTTCGATATCATTGAAATGAGCAGTGAACGGTTGATGAACACGGTGCATGAAATCCTGGATATTTCCCAGATCGAAGCCGGTACGTTTCAGGTGAAACCGACACAATTGAATTTCAGTGATCTGGTGGGGGAAGCTTATCGGGAACATCGGCAGAAAGCCCTGGACAAGAAATTGAATTACCAACTCCATCTGCCGGATGCACCGGTCTATATTCAGGGAGATCGTTATTCCGTTTATCAGGCGGTGTCCAACCTGGTCAGCAACGCGATTAAATACACTGAAAAGGGGCGGGTCGATATTGCGCTGACCGCCCATCGCCAGAAGGCGACTCTGGTGATCAACGATACCGGTATCGGAATGAGCCGCGAATACCTGGAGAAAGTGTTTGACACCTTTTCCCAGGAAAGTGTGGGGTACACGAAAAAATTCCAGGGTATTGGTTTGGGACTGTCCCTGGCCAAACGGTATGTGGATTTAAATCAGGGCAGCATCAACGTGACCAGCGAAAAGGGTGTGGGCACCACGTTCACCCTGGAATTCAAAACCATTCCGGCTCCGCCACCCTCCGCCTAATTCTCTCCCGTCGAGACGGATTTTCTCCGTAACTTTTCTCCTGGAATTCACCGGGATCACAGAACCAATGCTTTAACATCGGGGGAACCACCGTATCAGTGAAGACAGCCTCAGAAACACACTGCCATTTAGATCGCTTTCGTACGGATTGGCCCGCCAAGTTTCAGCCTCTGGATACCATTTTCTCTCACATCCATCGGGGAGACCGGATTTTTATTCATACTGCCTGCGGAGAACCACAGTTTTTGGTGAAATCGCTGGTGGATTACGTGGAACGAAACCCCAAATCCATCTTTGATACGGAGGTATTTCATGTATGGACCCTGGATGTGGCTCCCTATACCGATCCGCGCTATCAGCGGAATTTTCGGTACAATTCATTTTTCATAGGCAATATGACTCGGGAGGCCGTCAACCGGGGGCTGGCCGATTATACGCCCATATTTTTATCCAAGGTACCCGGCCTGTTTCGTGATCATCTGATTCCCATTGATGTGGCTTTGATCCAGACTTCCTGCCCCGATCGTTTCGGCTACATGAGTCTGGGTATCAGTGTGGATATCGTCAAGGCGGCCACGGAAAACGCACGACTGGTGGTAGCCCAGGTGAACCACAACATGCCCCGGGTACACGGAGACGGTTTCCTCCATATCCGGGACGTGGATTTCCTGGTCCCCCACGACGAACCCATCCTGGAATACAGCGATACTGCGGACGACGAGATCGCCGACAGGATCGGTCGCTATGTGGCGTCCCTGGTGGAAGATGGGGATACCATCCAGGTGGGCTACGGCAGTCTCCCGAACGTGATTCTCCGGCATTTGAACCGGAAGAAACATCTGGGCGTCCACACCGAATTGCTGGGGGACGGATTGATTGAACTGATCCAACTGGGAGTGGTGGACAATTCCCTGAAGACCCTGAATCCCGGTAAGACGGTCGCCAGTTTTTGTATGGGATCGCAGGCCACCTATGCCTATCTCCATGACAATCCCGGCATCGAATTCAAGACGGTGGATTATACCAATGATCCCCGGATCATCGCCCAGCATGATCATATGACGGCCATCAATTCGGCTCTCGAAATCGACTTGACGGGGCAGGCGACGGCGGAATCCCTGGGTGAATTTTTCTACAGCGG